>NZ_JAFCTX010000001.1:0-230963 GCF_049896245.1 Cypionkella sp. TWP1-2-1b2
CGGCGTTGTAAGAGCGCCAGTTCGTCGTGCGGTAGGTCGGAGGTGCAGGTTTGCTCATACCCTGCGACTAACACCTTGCAGTCACGCAGGGAATCCCTCACGATTTGTGCAACAGAGCCCCAACGACGGCATAAACGCTCAGTCAATATTTCCTCAAACCCCCGCCAACACCGCCACAATCGCCAGCGCGCTTGGCAAAGCCTGCACAAACAAGATCCGCCGTGACGCCGTCGCAGCACCGTAAATCCCCGCCACCAGCACGCAAGCCAAGAAAAACAACGCCACCCCGCGCCCCTCCGCCCCCAACCACAAAGCCCAAACCAACCCCGCCGCCAGAAACCCGTTATAAAGCCCCTGATTGCCCGCCAAAACTTTGCTCGCCGCCGCAAACTCCGCCGAGGTGCCAAACACCGCCCGCGTCCGCGGCGCTTCCCATAAAAACATCTCCAGCACCAAAATATAGACATGTAGCGCCGCAATCAGCGCCACCAAAGCCATAGCAATCATCCTGCAACCCTCCCCAAGCCGCCCATAACCACCCCAAACCCTTTCACATTGGCGATAAATATCCCCGCCGGAGGCTTCGCGGTTAAACCCCGCGCAACCTGTCAAAAACCCAGTCAGCACATCCGCATCCCCAAACTGCCCCCCGATGGCGGTGGGGTGGGCGGGTGGGCGCCGCCTGAGGGGGGCAGTCCGTCAGGCGCTCGGCATCCGCGCCTCAACCATCCCGGCATACCAGCTTGAGCCAAACGGGATCGCATTATCGTCAAAGTTATACGCCGGGTGATGCACCATCGCCGTATCGCCATTGCCAAGGAAAATATACGCCCCCGGCCGCTCCAGCAGCATGAAGCTGAAATCCTCCGCCCCCATCACCGGCGGCGTATCGGCGTTGACCTGCCCCGACACCGCCCGCGCCACCTCAACCGCGAAATCGGTCTGTGCGGGCGCGTTCACCGTCACCGGATAGCCGCGCGTATAGTCCACAACAGCCACCGCCCCCAAAGCCTGCGCCACCCCGGCCGTGATCTCTTTCACCCGACCCTCGACATAATCCTGCACGCCGAAATCCATCGTCCGCACCGTGCCCTTCATCTTCACCACCTGCGGGATCACATTATGCGCCGTAGAATCCGTCGCCACCGTGCAGACCGACACCACCACCTGCTTCAACGGATCGACCCCGCGTGAGGCAATGGTCTGCAACGCCACGATGATATGTGCTGCGACCACCGTGGTATCAATGCATTCGTGCGGCTTGGCGGCATGACCGCCCTTGCCCGTCACCGTGATCTCAAACTGATCCGCCGCCGCCATCATTGCCCCCGGGCGAATGGCAAAATGTCCAACCGGAATCCCCGGCATATTGTGCATGCCGTAAACTTCCTGAATCCCCCAACGGTCCATCATGCCATCGGCGCACATCTCGCGCCCACCGCCGCCGCCCTCTTCCGCAGGTTGGAAAATCAACACCGCCGTGCCGTCAAAATTCCGCGTCTCCGCCAGATATTTCGCAGCCCCCAGCAGCATCGAGGTATGGCCGTCATGCCCACAAGCATGCATCTTCCCCGGCACCTTTGAGGCGTAGCTAACCCCGGTCTGCTCGATGATCGGCAGAGCATCCATATCCGCCCGCAGCCCGATCACCCGCCCCGCAGTGTCGGTTTTTCCTTTGATAACAACCACAACGCCAGTACGCCCAATCCCCTCGGTCACCTCATCACACCCAAACGAACGGCATAGTTCTGCCACGCGTCCCGCCGTGCGATGCACCTCGAACAACAACTCGGGGTTCTCGTGGAAATCTTGCCGCCATCCGGCGATCTCGGGCAGCATCTCGGCAAATCGGTTTTTTACGGGCATGATGGCTCTCCTTTTGCGTGCAGCCTGTGCCAATCGCGCCCGCGCCGCAACCCCTCAGCCGCGCGCCTCGACCATCCCCGCCAGCCAAGCAGCGCCGTAAGGCAGGCCGGCGTCATTGAACGCATACGCTGGATGATGCAAAAGCGGCCCGTCGCCATTACCGACAAACATGAACGCCCCCGGCACAAGGGTAAGAAACTCGGAGAAATCCTCAGACACCATCATCGGTGCGACATCGCCCTCAACCGCGCCAGACAATCCCCGCGCCACATCCAACGCATACCCCGCACAATTCGCATCATTCACCGTCGCAGGTGCATCGCGCAAATACTCAACCGTCGCCACCCCACCATGTGCCGCCGCAATCCCCGTCACCACGGCGCGCAAACGGTTCTCCACCAAATCCTGCACCGCCAATTCAAACGACCGCACTGTCCCCGTCAGCACCACCCGCCCCGGCACAACACAAGCCCCCGAGCCGTCGCTTACCACCGTAGACACCGCCAACACCGCAGGCTTCAACGGATCAACGTTGCGCGATACCACCGTCTGCAACGCCACCAGCACATGCCCCGCGATCATCACCGGATCGAGCGCCAAATGCGGTTGCGCCGCATGACCACCCCGCCCCGCAATCTCAATCGAAAACATATCCGCCGCCGCCATGATCGGCCCCGGACGTGACGCATAAGCCCCCACCGCCAACCCCGGCATATTGTGCAAGGCGTAAATCTCATCAACCGGATAGCGCGCAAGCAAGCCAGCCGCGATCATCGCACGTGCGCCACCGCCCGCTTCCTCACCGGGTTGAAAAACCAACACCGCCGTCCCGGAAAACCCGCGCGATGCCGCCAGATATTTTGCCGCTGCAAGCAGCATCGCGGTATGCCCGTCATGCCCACACGCATGCATAACTCCCGGCAGGGTCGAGGCAAATTCCACCCCCGAGGCCTCGGAAATCGGCAAAGCGTCCATATCCGCCCGCAGCCCAATCCGCCGCCCTGGCCCAGCACCGTTGATCACCGCCACAACGCCCGTGCCACCGACGCCAGCCTCGACCACATCACAGCCAAAGCCACGCAGCAGTTCTGCCACGCGGGCGCTGGTGCGGTGTTCCAGAAAACTCAACTCTGGATGCGCATGAAAATCGTGCCGCCATGCCACCGCTTCCGGTAAAAACGCCTCAATCGCTGCGAACATCTGCCCAACCATTTTGGCCCCTCAGGAAAACTTCCGCCGCGCATCGAGCGCGAGGCCCGTCCCGACCGAACCAAGCATATCCCCGGTAGCAATCGCAACCCCCGGCAGCGCCGCCTGCACACACGCCCGCAAAATCGGCAAGCCAGATGAGCCGCCTGTCATAAACACCGTGCCAATATCGCCGATACCAACACCCGCTTGCGAAAGCACCGCGCCCAACCGCTCGGAAATCCGCTCCACCAATGGCAGTACCGCCGCCTCAAAGCCTTCCCGCTTCAGCATCGGGTTCGGCCCCCCAGTCAAAGCCGCCAGTTGCAGCCGCACAGCATCCTGATCCGACAGCGCGATCTTCGCCGCCTCGACCGCCATCGCCACCGCATGACCTTGGCGTTCCGAGATCACCTTCATCAACCGATCCAGTAATTCCGGCCGATCAATCTCGCGCCGAAACGCCTTCAAATCCGCGAGACAGCGCTGGGTATACAGCATGTTGATCCGGTGCCAAGTCGCCAAATCCAAGAAATAATGGTTCGGCATCAGGCCCTTGCCGTGCTTGGTCGTGGCCTTATAGCCCAGATGCGGCATCACTTCGGCCAGACTCAAAAACCGATCAAAATCCGTGCCGCCAACCCTGATCCCGTCATTCGCCAGAATATCGCCCGCCCGATCCGCCGCCCGCGCCCGCTCTGGCGACACCCGCACGATGGAAAAGTCCGAGGTACCGCCGCCAATATCGACGATCAGCACCAATTCTTCGCGCGCAATGCCCTGCTCATACTGCAACGCCGCCGCAATCGGTTCGTACTGAAACGACACCTCGCGAAAGCCCAAACCGCGCGCAATCTCCTCCAGCGCCACCTGCGCCTTCAAATCCCCCGCCGCATCGCCATCAACAAAATGCACCGGGCGGCCCAGCACAACCCGATCCGCCCCCGGCGCATGAAGGCGCAACACCTCTACCATATGCCGCATAAAACGTGTGAGAACCTCGCGGAACGACACCGCCCGCGATCCAACTGCCGTGCGTTCGTCAATCATCCCCGAGCCGAGCGTGCTTTTCAGCCCCCGCATCAGCCGGCCTTCGTCGCCGCGCAAATAGGCCGCAATCGCCGCGCGGCCAAACTCTGGCGCGCCACCGTCCTGCTCCCAAAACACCGCCGAAGGTAAAGTAACGGCCTGATCTTCCAATGCGATCAGCCACGCGCGGGTTTCATCCGCCAAGGAAACCGTCGAGTTAGAGGTGCCAAAGTCGATCCCACAAAACAGCGTCATAGCAGCCCCCGAGCGTTCGCAAAACGCGCGGTATAGCGATCCGGGCAAGGGAAGTAAACCGGCCCCAACGCCCCCGCTCTGCAATTTCATCTTGGCAAAAATATCCCCGCCGGAGGCTTCTGCCAAAGCCGCCAAAACCACAGCTTAAAACCCTAACGCCGCGTTAACGCGCCCTTATAACCTATTGATTTCCAATAAAACCTATGCCTGCCCACGCGTGGACACGCCCCAAGTCGCTACCCCAGAATCGCCAAAACGTAGTTCTGCGTCTCATCATAAGGCGGCACCCCGCCATGCTTTTCCACCGCCATCGGCCCCGCATTATAAGCCGCCAGCGCCAGCTTCCATGTCCCAAACCGATCATACATCATCCGCAGATAGCGCGCGCCGCCCTCAAGGTTCTCACCCGGATCGTTGATATCCACCCCCAACCGATCCGCCGTCCCCGGCATCAGTTGCGCAAGCCCCGTCGCCCCCTTGACCGACACCGCCCCGGTATTCCAGCCGCTTTCCTGTTGCACCAGTCGCAAGAAAACATCCTCCGGCACGCCATGCTTGCGGGCTGCGGCCTTGGCGACCTCCAGATACTCACCCTTATACTTGCCGGAAAACCGCGGTGTCGGCGTATCCGAGCCGCCCGCATCCGCCTTGCTGTAATTCGGCTTCAGCCGGTCCGAGCCTTCATACTCCACCGCCAGCCGCCCATCCAGCAGCGCCATTTGCGATTTCAGCATATTGGCGCGGTTTTTCTTGCCGCCCAGCTTCAACGCCTCCGCCTGCGCCATCACAGGGGCAGCCAAAGCCAGCCCTGCGGCCATCATGATCGTCAACACCATCGGCGAAAATCGCATGGAGACCCTGTCTTCAACCCAGACCAAAACTGGCGGCACTATACCGAAGTTTGCACCAAGTTCCAGCGCCGTGATCTGACCCGCCCAGACTGCTTCGGCAAAACCTTGCCGGAGCCCCGCAAGCTGCCCGGTTGCGGGGCGCATGGCGGCGGTCTATAGAAATTATTAACCACCTGTCGCGATGCTGGCGGGGATTTACGGAATCAGGGAGACTAGGATGGCAGGCTCGGTCAACAAGGTGATCATCGTCGGAAATCTGGGCCGCGACCCGGAAGTGCGCAACTTCCCGAACGGCGGCAAAGTGGTGAACCTGCGCATCGCCACCAGCGAGACCTGGCGCGACAAGCAAAGCGGCGAGCGTAAAGAGCGCACCGAATGGCATTCCGTGGCGATTTTCAACGAGAACATCGGCAAGATTGCCGAACAATATCTCAAAAAAGGCTCGACGGTTTACATCGAAGGCCAGTTGGAAACCCGCAAATGGCAGGACCAATCCGGCGCGGATCGCTACACCACCGAAGTCGTGCTGCGGCAGTTCCGCGGCGAGTTGACGCTGCTGGGCGGTCGGGATGGTGGCGGTTCGGGTGGCGGCGGTGGTGATGATGATCGCGGCCGCTATGAAGATCAGGGCGGCGGCTCGGGTGGTGGTGCGTCAGGCGGCGGCTACAGCCGGGGCGGGTCGAGCGGCGGCGGCTATGGCGGCGGTTCATCGTCGGGTGGCGGGTCTGGCAGTGGCTCGGGCGGCAGTTCGGGTGGTGGGCGCTCGGACATCGACGACGAAATCCCGTTCTAAACATAACGCCGCGTTCTGTATTTAACTCTAGCAAGGCCATATCCCCTGATGTCCAGCGCGGACCGCAATCGCGCCATTGATGCATTGAAGCTCGCTCTGGCTTTCATGGTCGTCGGTATTCACGCCAATCCGTTTGCCCCGCTGGGGCGAACGGCGATTCTTTTGACCGGCGACGGGCTGTTCCGGCTGGGCGTGCCGATCTTTCTGCTGTTCAACGGCTATTTCCTGCAGGCAGCGGTCGAACGCGCGCGCGGGTGGGCCTATGTCCAGCGCGGGGGCCAGCTTTATGTGCTGTGGATGCTGCTGTATCTGCCGATCTATTGGCCGATGCTGCTGGCCCATTCGCCCCTGCAAAACCTGCGCAGCGCGTTGTTTGGCTATTGGCATCTGTGGTATTTGGCCGGAATGGTGATGGCGGCGGCGCTGATCGTGGTCATCGCGGCATGGTCCAGCCGGGCGCTGGCTTGGTTGGCCGCCCTGACCTTCTTTGCCGGCATTGCCGTCACCTATGGCATCGCTTGGAACCTGATTACGCCCAACAAGCTGATTTTCTCTGACCCCTTGCTGGCCAATCGCAATCCGCTGCTGCTGTGTTTGCCCTTCATGCTGGTGGGGTTCCTGATCCGGCGCGAGAGCATCGCCGAGCGGTTGCGCGTTGGTTGGCTGCAACTGGCTGCGGCCATCGGTGTGGCGCTGGTGCTGGTCGAATCACTGGCTCTGGCGCGGTTTGCCCCGAAGGGCGTCGGGCATGACACGCTGCTCGCACTTGGCCTTGCGGCCCCGGCGCTGATGCTGCTGGCGTTGAAAGGCTCCACGTTGGTGGCCGACCGCCGCTTGGGGGATTATGCCTCGGGGATTTACTTCATCCACGTCGCGTTTTGCGCGGTGCTGTTTCGCTACAGTGTGCTGCCCCGGCCCGCGATCTATCTGCTGGCGGTCGCAGGCTCAATCCTGCTGACATGGGCGATCCGGCGCGGCGGCTTGGCGCGGCGGTTGCTTTAACCCAGGCTCGGCATCAATATCTGGCGCAAGATCTGGCCCCGGGATCTGGCCTGTGGTTTGACGCGCAAACCCGCAAGGTCGAAAACTGCTTTGCCGCACTGGACCTTTGCTGGCCATTCCCTATATAATTAGTCAACTAACCGCGTGAGAATGTGATGACCCAGCTGCAAAACCAGATTGAGGGTGCACCCCTGATTCGCCCCTCCTCGACCGAACATGCGCTCTATGAGCAGATCGTAGAGGCCTGCCGCACGGTCTATGACCCAGAAATTCCGGTGAATATCTATGATCTGGGTCTGGTCTATACCATTGAAATCAGCCCGGAAAACGCAGTTGAAATTCTGATGACCCTGACTGCGCCCGGCTGCCCGGTGGCGGGAGAGATGCCGGGTTGGGTGCAGGATGCGGTGGAACCCGTCGCCGGGGTGAAAGAGGTCAAGGTCGGCATGACCTTTGATCCGCCTTGGGGGATGGAGATGATGTCGGATGAAGCGCGGCTGGAATTGGGCTTTATGTAAGGCCCTGCGCGGGGCCGCGTAATCTAACACTCTTGCAGGACGCCTGCTGTAATCCTATCTTTGCTGTATAGCTTAAAGGACCAAATCCATGTTCGGCATCCCCGGCAAATCCGCCGTTACCCTGACACCCATAGCCGCCAAGCAAATCGCGCGGCTGATGGCAAAGCAAGGCTCGCAGGGCCTGCGCATCGGCATCAAAAAGGGTGGCTGCGCGGGCATGGAATACACCATGGATTACGTGGCGGAAGCCAATCCGATGGACGAAGTGGTCGAGCAAGACGGCGCACGGGTGCTGATCGCGCCGATGGCACAGATGTTTCTGTTCGGCACCGAGATTGATTACGAGATGGATCTGCTGCAAGCCGGCTTCAAGTTTAACAACCCCAACGTCGCCGAGGCCTGCGGCTGTGGCGAAAGCATCAAGTTCAAAGACGCCTGATCCTGCGCGGTTGTTCTTCTGACGGCACTCTGCCTGATCCCGGTGATCTGATCGCGCGGCTGACGCCGCAAGACCCTTGAGCGCTGACGCGCGGTGGGCGCGGGATGCAGCGTTCGGGCTGGATTTGACGCCTGGCTTTAGCGGCTGCGTTGCGATCAGATTGAGTATTTTCAAAAGAGCAAATGCAAGGGCTTTCCCTTGGCGCTGCGCTTCGCTAACCCTTTGGCGAACATTGGGGGGATGCGATGAAAAAGCTGGCCGCAGGCAACTGGAAAATGAATGGCAACCGGGCGGCTTTGGCCGAAGTTGCGCGCCTTTTGTCGGCACATCCCGCGCCTGCCTGCGAGATGCTGCTCTGCCCGCCCACCACTTTGCTTGCCGAGATGGCAGCTTTGGCCGCAGGATCGGCGCTGCAGGTTGGCGGGCAGGATTGCCATCCGAAAGCCTCTGGTGCGCATACCGGCGATATTTCGGCGGCGATGCTGGTGGATGCGGGCGCAAGCCATGTGATCTTGGGCCATTCTGAGCGCCGCGCCGATCATGGCGAAAGCGATGCTTTGGTGCGGGCCAAGGCGGAAGCCGCCATTACCGCAGGCCTGATCGCTGTGGTTTGCCTGGGCGAGACCGAAGCGCAGCGCGATGCGGGCGAGACGCTTGCGGTGATCGCAGCGCAACTGGACAGTTCTGTGCCCAGCACCGCCACCGCGGCCAATCTGGTTTTAGCTTATGAGCCGGTCTGGGCGATCGGCACCGGGCGTACCCCCACTTTGGAGCAAATCGCCGAGGTCCACGCCTTCCTGCGCGCCCGCCTCACCGCGCATATCGGTGACGAAGCGGCGAAAACCCGCCTGCTTTATGGCGGTTCGGTGAAGCCCTCCAACGCCAGTGAAATCTTCGCGGTGCCGGATGTCGATGGCGCTTTGGTTGGCGGCGCCAGCCTGAAAGCCGCCGATTTTGGTGCGATTGTCAGTGCCCTCGCCGCAGCCTGACCTGCCCGCGTCGCGGATGGATCAGCCCGGACGGACGCGCTCTGTTAGACCCAAGCTATGAGCGTAGAAGCCAACACCCCCGCCACCCCTGCCCCCAGCCTGCTGGGCGCAAATCTGATCTGCATGGCCTCGATGCTGGTCTGGGCCGCAGGCCTGCCTGCCGCCGATTTCATCATCCCGCTGCTGCCTGCTGATCAGCTAAGCGCGTTGCGGATGGCGCTTGCGGCCCTCGCCCTGTTGCCGGTCTGGGCGCTGATGGAGGGGCCGGGCGCATTCCGGCGCGTCAACTGGCTGAAAGGCATCGCCGTCGGCAGCCTGATCGGCTTAGGCGCATGGTTTTTGATTCAGGGTCAAGCCCGGGGTGGCGCGGTGACCGCAGCGGTGATCTCGGCCACGCTGCCGGTGGTTGGCATCGCGATGGAGGTCGTGCTGGATGGCCGCAAACTGAGCGTCGCGCTGGTGCTTGGTCTGCTTTTGTCGCTGGCCGGGGGAATGATGGCGCTGGATTTCAAAGCCGGTGGCATGTCGATGGGTTTTGGCGCGCTTTTGTGCTTCGGATCGGTGCTGTCTTTCACCTTGGGCTCCCGCCTGACCGTCACCGCCTTCCCCGGCGTCTCGCCCATCGGCCGCACCGCGCTGACAATTTCAGGGGCTGCGATTGCGGTCTCCACCGTGGCGGCTCTGGGCATAGCCTTTGGCACCCCGCCACCAGATTTCAGCGCTTGGGGCTGGAAAGAAACCCTTGCCCTGCTGGCCTTCTCGGTCGGATCACTGGGGATAAGTCAGCTGATGTGGATCATGTCGGTGGAGAAACTCGGCATCGGCCTGTCGGGCCTGCATATCAACGCAGCCCCCTTCTACGTCATGATCATCCTGTTTCTGCTCGGCGGGCGCTGGGATTGGGGCCAAGCCGCCGCGGCCTGCCTTGTGGCCTTCGGTGTGCTGATCGCGCAGGGTATCATCCCCTTGGGGCGGAGAGCCTGAACATGGCCGGCCTAAACACGCTGCACCAATCGCCGCTAGACTCCGCTTTTGTGCAAAACCCCTATCCGTTCTATGAGACCGCCCGCAGCCTTGGCCCATTCTTCCATTGGGCCGAGTATAACATGGCCTGTACCGGCAATGCCGCCGCCACCAGTGCAATCTTCCGTGACCGCCGCTTTGGTCGTGAGGCCCCAACTGAGCTGGCCCCGAAAATCCCCGACCATCTGAAACCGTTCTACGCGGTTGAGGCCCATTCGATGCTGGAACTGGAACCACCCCGCCACACCCGACTGCGCGGTCTGGTGCTGCGCGCCTTCACCTCGCGCCGCATCGCCGCGCTGCAGCCCGAGATCGAAGCTCTGACCCATCAGCTGATCGACAGCTTCCCCGCAGGCCCGTTCGATCTGCTGGCGCGGTTCGGACAGAAGCTGCCCGTGATCATCATCGCCCGCCTGCTCGGTGTGCCGGAATCCATGTCCGACGATCTGCTGAAATGGTCCAACGCCATGGTCGGCATGTATATGGCGGGCCCAGCCGATCCTATCGCACGCCGCGCCCGCGAAGACCGCGCGATTGCGGCGACGGAAAGCTTCGTCGCCTTCATGCGGCAATATGTCGAGGCCAGCCGCCAAGACCCGCGCGACGATCTGATCACTTCACTGATCGCCGCCGAAGAAGCGGGCGAAAAGCTGACCACCGATGAGTTGATCACCACCTGCATCCTGCTGCTGAACGCGGGGCATGAGGCCACCGTCCACACCATCGGCAATGGCGTGAAAACCCTGCTGCAAACCGGGCATACTGTCACCGCTGAGAACGCCGGGACCTGCATCGAGGAAATCCTGCGCTTCGATCCCGCCCTGCATATGTTCAACCGCTGGGCCTATGAAGATATCGAGGTGATGGGCCACAGCTTTCATCGCGGCGACCAAGTTGCGCTTTTGCTGGCAGCCGCCAACCGAGACCCCGGCGTTTGGGAGAACCCCGACCACTTCCAACCAAACCGCCCCGCAAAACCGCATGTCAGCTTCGGCGCAGGCCTGCATTTCTGCGTCGGCGCGCCCCTCGCCCGGCTGGAGTTGCAAGCCGCCCTGCCGATCCTGTTCCAGCGCCTGCCGAAACTGCGGCTGGTGGAGGCTCCGGTTTACGGCGATGTCTATCACTTCCACGGACTGACCAAGTTGATGGTGCGGGCAGATTAGGGGCCAGCCCCTCGCCCTTTGGGCTCACCCCGGGATATTTAGACCAATGTGAAAGCCCATTTTGGTGTGCTTATCTTTCACATTGGAACAAATATCCTCAGGGGGTGAGGCGAAGCCGAGGGGGCAGAATGCCCCCTGAAATTCGCCCTATTGAATTTCGCTTGGCACTACAGCGGCAAAACCGTCGTCGCCTTGATTTCTTCCATGCTTAAAAGCGCCGTCACGTTATAGATCTTCACTTCCGAAATCAGCGCCTGATAAAACGTGTCATAGGCCCGCGCGTTTTTCACCCGCACCTTCAGGATATAGTCAATATCCCCCGCCAGCCGATGCGCCTCCAGCACTTCTGGACGCGAGCGCAGCACCTGCAAAAACTTGCGCTGCCAGTCGGCTTCATGCTCGGATGTGCGGATCAGCACGAAGAAACACGCCTCCAACCCCAGACTTTCGGCATCAAGCAATGCCGTCTGCTTCAGGATCACCCCCTGCTCGCGCATCCGCCTTATGCGGTTCCACACCGGGGTTTTGGACGACCCCACCTTGCGGGCGATTTCATCCAACGACTGCTCGGCATCCTCTTGCAACTCGGCAAGAATTTTCCGATCCAACTCATCCAACTGGGCCGCCATTCGCCAGACACCTTGCTTTGCGGAAATTCATTCCATTCCGCCCGAGTATCGGAACATTCTTCCTTATCCGCAAGGGGGACTGGCGAAAACAGGGGAAAATATCCTATATTGAGCGGGTAAAACAACGCGATCACGCCACGACCTGCCCAACTGCCCTTGCAGGACGTCGCGCGATCCACTACCGCCTCGCGGCAACCAACACCGCCACACCGAGCACTCCCAAAGGGACACAAGCATGAGCCGCCAGTTTATCCCGAAAGTCGTCACCGCCAATGATTTGCGGCAAGGCGACGTGGTCTATCTCACCGCCGATGACCGCTGGAGCCGCCAGCACCACGAGGCCGAGTTGATCGAAGACGAAGCTCATGCCCAAATCCGCCTGCTGTTCGGTGCTGCCCAACGCAATGTGATCGTCGGCGCTTACCTCGCCGATGCCAAGGCCGGGCCCAACGGCCCCGAGCCGGTGCATTTCCGCGAGGCGTTCCGCACCCGTGGCCCGTCGAACTATGCGCATGGCAAGCAAGTTGAGGGCAAGCAAGTGGATCTCTACCATGTATAGCTACTCCGACTTCGACGAATCTTTTGTGCGCGCCCGCGTTGCGCAATTTTCCGATCAGGTCAGCCGCCGTCTGGATGGCAGCCTGACCGAGGATGAATTCCGCCCGCTGCGCCTGATGAACGGGCTCTATCTGCAATTGCACGCCTACATGCTGCGCGTCGCCATCCCCTACGGCACTTTGAACCCCAACCAGATGCGCCAACTCGCGCTGATTGCCGACACTTGGGATAAAGGCTACGGCCACTTTACCACAAGGCAGAACATCCAGTTCAACTGGCCAAAACTGCCCGAGGTGCCCGCGATCCTTAGCGCCTTGGCCGATGTTGAAATGCACGCAATCCAAACCTCTGGCAACTGCGTGCGCAACGTCACCGCCGACCATTTCGCCGGTGCCGCCGCGGATGAGATCGAAGACCCGCGCCCCTATGCCGAACTGCTGCGTCAGTGGTCCACCGACCACCCGGAATTCCAATTCCTGCCGCGCAAATTCAAAATCGCCGTCAATGGCAGCCCCAACGACCGCGCCGTGACCAAAGCCCATGACATCGGCCTGCGCATGGTGCGTAATGCGCAAGGTGAGCCCGGCTTTGAAGTCATGGTCGGCGGTGGCCTTGGCCGCACCCCGATGATCGCCTTCACCGTCCGCGATTTCTTGCCCATCGCCGACCTGCTGCCCTACGTCGAGGCGGTGCTGTCAGTCTACAACGTGCTGGGCCGCCGCGATAACAAATACAAAGCCCGCATCAAGATCACCGTGCATGAGACTGGCCGGGATGAGATTTCCCGGATGATCGAAGAACGCTTCCTCGAAACCCGCTTGCAATTTGGTGGTGCCGACCAGATTTTGCTGGATGACATCCGTGCAGCCTTCGCCCCCCCGGCGTTCCGCAACGCGCCGACCGATGGCTACGACGCGTTCTACAAAGCCGACCCGTCTTTCCGCGCTTGGGTCGATACCAACCTCGCCCAGCACCGCAATGACCAGTATTCTATCGTCACCATTTCGGTGAAAGCCCACGGCGAAACCCCCGGTGATGCGACAAGCGCCCAAATGCGCGTCATGGCTGATCTGGCGGAAAAATACGGCCACAGTGACCTGCGCATCAGCCACGAGCAGAACGTCATCCTGCCGCATGTCCATAAATCCGACCTGCCCGCCGTCCATGCGGCCCTGACCCAAGCTGGCTTGGGGACCGCCAACGTCGGCCTGCTTTCCGATATCATCGCCTGCCCCGGCATGGATTATTGCGCTTTGGCCACCGCCCGCTCGATCCCCGTGGCACAAGAAATCGCGCTGCGGTTTGAGGAACTCAAACTTGAACACGACGTAGGCCCGCTGAAAATCAAAATCTCCGGCTGCATCAACGCCTGCGGCCACCACCATGTCGGCCATATCGGCATCTTGGGGCTGGACCGCGCAGGCGTGGAAAACTACCAGATCACCCTGGGCGGTGACGGCACCGAAACCGCCGCGATTGGCGAAAAAACTGGCCCCGGTTTTGCCTATGACGAGATCGTCCCCGCCATCGAGCGGATCATCCGCGCTTACCTCGCCATCCGCGAGGATGCGTCGGAAACCTTCCTGCAAACCTACCGCCGCGCAGGTTTCGCCCCCTTCAAATCAGCGCTGTATGACGTTGAAGGCGGCCGTGATGCCGCGTGATTTCCCCGCAGGTTCGGTCGCCGAGCGCGTCACGGCGCTGAACGCCCGCTACAAACATCATGCCGCCACCTCGGTGCTGGAACATGCGCTGAAGGATGATGATCTGGGCCAAGTGGCGCTGGTGTCCTCCTTCGGCGCTGAATCCGTGGTGCTGCTACATCTGGTGTCAGTGATAGCACCCGAAACCCCGGTGTTGTTCATCGACACCCGCATGCTGTTCCAGGAAACCCTCGACTACCAGCGCGAGCTGGCCGAGAAACTCCACCTCTGCGACGTGCGCACCATCCGCGCCAACCCGGCACGGCTGAACTTTGAAGACCCCGACAACACCCTGCACCAGTTCAACACCGATGCTTGCTGTGCCGTGCGCAAGGTCGAACCCTTGGAACGCGCCTTGGCCCCGTTCGATGGCTGGATCACCGGACGCAAGCGCTTCCAAGGCGCGACCCGGCAAGCGGTGGAATTCTTCGAGGCCGAGGGCGACACCCGCATCAAGGTCAACCCACTTGCCCATTGGGGCCGTGACGATCTGGAAGAATACATCGTCAACAACCGCCTGCCGCGTCACCCGCTGGTGGCCCAAGGTTATCCTTCCATCGGTTGCACCCCCTGCACCAGCAAAGTCGCCCCCGGCGAAGACCCCCGCTCGGGCCGCTGGCGCGGGCAGGACAAAACCGAATGTGGCATCCATTTTATCAATGGCAAAGCCGTCCCGATCAGAAAGGATACCGCCGCATGAGCGTCCTCGTCACCGATCAGGGCTTTTCGCCCGCCCCCGAAGTCAACGCCGTGACCTTGGCCGATATCGCCAGCCACCACGGCACGGTGGACCTGCTCCACACTGACGCCCCCGAAGCCCTGCTGCCTTACCTCGCCGACCTCACCCTGATCCGCATCGCCTTCCCGGCGTTCTCGGATGGCCGAGCCTTCACCATCGGCCACCGCCTGCGCGCGCTGGGATACGAAGGCCATCTGCGCGCCATGGGCCCGGTGATCGCCGATCAATATCCGATGGCGCGGCGCATTGGCTTTGACGATGTGGAAATCCCCGATGAGATGGCCGCCCGCCAGCCCGAGGCGCAGTGGAAATCCCGCGCCGACTGGAAGGCGCACGACTACCAAGCCCGCCTGCGCGCTTAAGCCCAATTTCCCCGCCCCAAGTATCGGCTCTATAATATTGCTAATCTCTGCCAGGTTTTTGTTTACGAAAGCCTGAAATATTTGTATGTATACGAACGAAATAAACGAGAGAGCCCGCATGTCCTCCTCCGCCGAAGCAACCATCGCCCCCGCCAAACCGCACCTGCCCGATGCGCAAACCGTCACAGCGGTGAAGCACTGGACCGACCGTCTGTTTTCCTTCCGCGTCAGTCGCCCCAAAACCCTGCGGTTTCGCTCGGGTGAGTTTGTGATGATCGGCCTGATGGGCGACACCGGCAAACCGCTGCTGCGCGCCTACTCCATCGCTTCCCCGGCTTGGGATGAGGAGTTGGAGTTCTACTCGATCAAAGTGCCGGACGGTCCGCTGACCTCGAAACTGCAACACATCCAAGTCGGCGATGAGATCATCCTGCGCCCGAAACCCGTCGGCACCCTTGTGCATGACGCGCTGCTGCCCGGCAAACGCCTGTGGCTTCTGTCCACCGGCACCGGCTTTGCCCCCTTTGCGAGCCTGCTGCGCGAGCCGGAAACCTACGAGAAATACGACCAGGTCATAATGATGCACACCTGCCGCGAAGTCGCCGAACTCGCCTACGGTCAGGCCCTCGTCGAAAGCCTCGCCGAAGACCCGCTGATCGGCGAATTGGTCGCAGGCAAACTGCGCTACTACCCCACCACCACCCGCGAGCCATTCCACCACATGGGCCGCGTCACCGATAACCTCGCCTCGGGCAAGGTGTTCACCGACCTCGGCCTGCCAAAAATGAACCCCGAGGAAGACCGCGCCATGGTCTGCGGCAGCCTTGCCTTCAACGTCGATGTCAAAACCATCCTCGAAGGTTTTGGCCTACACGAAGGTGCAAACTCTGACCCCAAGCAATTCGTGGTCGAAAAAGCCTTCGTCGGCGACGGCATCTGACGCCAAGCTATTTCATCTGTTCTTAAATATCCCCGCCGGAGGCATCCGACATAGGCATCAGGAGCCTCCGGCGGGGATATTTAAGAACAGATGAAACCCCAAGAGCCCACGCCCTTTGACTTTCCGCGCCGATTGACATATATATCAGTCAATCCGTATGGAGGTCACGATGAACATCCTCGCCTTTGCCGATCATTCCCTGTTCCAGCCCCGGCTGCTGGCCGAGGAATGGCTGACCACTCAAGATGAAATCGCCCGAACCGCAGGTCTTGGCCGCGATGCGATTGCGCGCAAGGATCGCTTGGCCTCGGCGAAAACCCAAACCCGGTTGCGCGAGATGGTCGAAATCATCAACCGCCTCACCCCGCGCTTTGGCTCCGGTCTGGTGGCCTATGCGTGGTTCCGCTCGGAACCGCTGCCCGGCTTTGGTGGCCTGACCCCGGCGCGGCTGCTGCAGGATGGCAAGGCGGCTGCGGTGATGGACTATATCGACGCGGTGGATGCGGGCGGCTTTGCCTGATCCCTCGACCAGCTGCCAAGGCCCGCTCTACCGCGCCCTCAACCCGATCTGGGCGCGTGACCCGCTGTCGGGTGAGGGTGCAAAACGCCACGGCGGCCGCTTTAACGCCAAGGGTCGCGCAGCGCTTTACACCGCGATGACCGTGATGGACGCCGTGGCCGAGGCCAACCAGATCGGCCGCCCATTTGAACCTGTGACGCTGGTCAGCTACGACGCCGATCTTGTACAGATCTTCGACAGCCTAAACCCGGCACATCTCGCAGCCCATGGCATCGCCGCCGCCGATCTTGCCGCCGATGACTGGCGCTTGCAGATGATGGCGCAGGGCCGCTCAAAGGCGCAAGATATCACCGAAGCCCTGATCGCCGCTGGCTACACCGGCCTGATCGCGCCGTCCTTCGCCAAAGGCGGCCCGCCCGGCGCGCGCAATCTGGTGCTGTGGCAGTGGCCCAGTCTCAAGCTGATCGACACCGAGCACCGCCTGCAATGAAAAGGCCGCGCTCGGGTTTCCCCGGCGCGGCCCGATCTTGCCCTAAGGCGAAGATTACATGCCCTTTTGCCCTAAGGCAAAAATTACATGCCCAGTGCGGTTTTCACAGCAGCCAGAGCTTCCGGCACTTTCGCCGCATCAGTAGCCGCTGCATCAACGCCAGCCTTCAGGGTGGTTTTCATCGCAGCGTCCAAAGCCGACGCGTCGATCATCGCGTTGACCTTCGCCGCGTCAAAGTTTGCCGGGTCCAAAGCTGCCATCGCATCGGTCGCAGCCGAGGTCATAGCACCTGCAGCCTCAGTCGTCGCCGTCGCAGCACCAGTTGCAGCTTCGGTGGTTGCAGCCGCCGCAGCGGTTGCTGCGGTCGCAGCAGCTGCCGCCGCATCGTCAGCCGCTTTCTTGGTCGCTGCCGCAGCATCAGCCGCCGCAGTTTCCGCAGCCTTGGCCTCAGCCGCAGCCATAGCCGCCGCTTCCTGAGCAGGCTTCATGCTGAACTGGTAATAGCCAGCACCGGCCAAAGCGATCAGCACGATGCCGATAAGGACGTTCTTGTTCATGTTTATTCTCCCAATACCGAGTACCCTTCGGTTACCCCGGCTATGACAGAATCGACAGCAAAAGGAAAGACCTACGCAGCATCCCCACCCCCACGCAGCCAAACCAAGCGCAAATCATCCGGCTTTTAAGGTTGAAGCTGTCGCCCACCAAGACTATCTTGTGCCAGCCAATAACCATTCAAAGGACCACCACCATAGCCCGCAGACCTCACAATGCCCCGCCGCAACGCGAAACCGGCCCGCGCATCAACGATCGCATCCGGTCGCCCGAGATTCGCCTGATTGGCGCAGATGGGGAAAATGTCGGCGTCGTCACCCCCGCACGCGCGATGCAGATGGCCGAGGAAGCCGGGCTCGATCTGGTGGAAATCTCGCCAAATGCCGAGCCTCCGGTGTGTAAAATCATGGATTTCGGCAAGTTCAAGTATGAACAGCAGAAGCGTGAGGCCGAAGCCCGCAAGAAACAGCACATTATTGAGATCAAAGAGATCAAGTTCCGCCCCGGCACTGACACGCATGATTATGACGTGAAGATGCGCTCGGTGCTGAAATTCCTCGAAGAAGGCGACAAGGTGAAAGTCACCCTGCGCTTCCGCGGTCGCGAGATGGCACACCAGGAACTCGGTCTGGAACTGTTGCACCGAGTCGCAGCCGATGTCGGCGAGGCGGGCAAAATCGAATCGATGCCGCGGCTTGAAGGCCGCCAAATGGTGATGATGGTGACGCCGAAGTAAGGCGGCCCGGCAAATATGCGGAATTTGGGGGCCACTGGCCCCCTTTTTCATGCCCAAATTTCATCATTCCACTTTTTGGTTGACTGATGTCGCACAACAGTCTAATTCATCCATATGGTTGAACAACAAGCCCCCACCGAAGACCCCCTCACCGAAATCCTCAAAGCCGCGAGCGATCCCACCCGGCGCGGCATCCTGACCCTGCTGGCGCAATCCGGCCCCACCCGCGTGACTGAGATCGCCGCGCGTTTTGACATCAGCCTCAACGCCGTCTCGAAACACATCAAAGTGCTGGAGCAAGCCGGCCTCGTTTCCCGCCGCACCCTGTGGCGCGAGCATCTGATCGAGGTGCAGATGGCTCCGCTGGCCCTGATCGACCAATGGTTCGCCGCTTTGCGCTCGATCTGGGCGCTGCGCCTCGAAAAACTCGATGACCTACTCACCAAGGAGCAGACCGATGACTGAACTTTCCCTCACCGTATCCCGCCTGATCGCAGCCCCGCCCGAGCGGGTGTTCGCAGCATGGCTCGACCCCAAAATGCTGATGAAATTCATGACCTCTGGGATCGGCGTCAGCGTCGCCCATGCCGAAACTGACCCAAAAGTCGGCGGCCGCTATGCCATCACCATGAAGGTGGAAGACCGCGAAATCCCGCATGGCGGCACCTATCTGGAAATCACCCCGCACAGCCGCCTCGGCTTCACTTGGGAATCGCCGCATTCTGCCGAAGGCAGCACCATCAGCATCGACTTCTCCCCGCAAGACGGCGGCACCTTTGTCACACTGACGCAGCTGCGCTTCAAGTCCGAGGATAGCCGTAACGGACACGAGCGCGGTTGGACCAGCATCCTGAACGCGCTGCAAGCCACCCTCGCCTGACGCGCCGATAGACAGACAACATCGCCTGCGCTACCCCTATGCGATCCGATGCAAAGGCGCAGGCGATGAGCACCCCCGACCCCAAAATCGACGCCTTCTTCAACGCAGCCCCAATCTGGCAAGCCGAGTTGCGCGCCCTGCGCGCCATTCTGCTGGGCTGCGGTCTGACGGAAATTTTCAAATGGCGCGGCCCCTGCTATTGCTTTGAGGGTGGCAATGTCGCCACCCTCTGGGGCTTCAAAGACGCCTGCGTTCTGGGCTTTTTCAAGGGCGTCTTACTGCCCGATCCAGAAGCCATCCTGATACCTCCCGGCGAAAATTCCCGTTCCGTGCGGATGGTGAAATTCACCGATATGGCGCAAATCACCGCCGCCACAGCGACCCTGACCGCTTATACCGAGGCCGCCATCGCGCTAGAGAAATCCGGCCAGAAAGTCACCTTCGCCAAGGATGATCTGCCCTATCCCGAAGAACTGATCGCAGCCCTCGACGAAAACCCCGATCTGGCGCTGGCCTTCGACGCGCTGACACCGGGCCGCAGACGCGGTTATCTCTTGCATTTCAACCAACCCAAAGCCTCCACCACCAAAACCGCCCGCATCGAAAAACACAGCGCCCGGATTCTGGATGGCAAGGGCATGCACGATCGGTAGGGCGGGGTTCACCCCGCCATTTTTGAGATACCCGTAGCCTCCCCCCAAAAACCCCCTATGAAAGCCCCTGCCATGCCCTCACCTTCGATGAAAACCATCGGCATCCTCGGCGGCATGTCTGCGGCCTCAACCCAAACCTACTACCGCCCCCTCTGTGATCTGACGCGGCATCGCCTTGGTGGCCTGCACTCGCCCGAACTGCTGATCCGCTCGATAGATTTCGCCCCGATTGCCGCCCTGCAAGCCAGCGGTGACTGGGATGCCGCAGGCGATATCCTCAACGCAAATGCAAAAGCCCTGCAACGCGGCGGCGCCGACATCCTGCTGCTCGCCACCAACACCATGCACAAACTGGCCGCCCCGATGATGGACGGCGTCACCATTCCCCTGCTGCACATCGCCGAGGCCACCGCCACCCGCATCGCCCAAGCCGGGCTGACACGCCCCGGCCTGATGGCCACCGCCTTCACCATGCAGGAAGCTTTCTACACCGACAAACTTCACGCCGCTGGCCTGACCCCGATCATCCCCGACACGGATGATCGCAGCACCATCCACCGCATCATCTACGCCGAGTTGTGCCGCGACATCACCACCGATGACAGCCGCAGCGCTTTCGAGTCCATCGCCGCCCGCCTGATCACGCAAGGTGCCGATTGTTTGATCCTCGGCTGCACCGAAATCGGGATGCTTTTAAGCCAAGCCAACGTCGCGGTCCCGGTGTTCGACACCACCTTGATCCATTGCGAAACCGCGCTCGATCTGGCGCAAGTCTTAACAAATCCTTAAATCAACACACCCAAGTCATTGATATAAAACAAACAAAAAAGGTCCCGAGTTGGGACCACCCTATACCCCCCGCAAAACCGCCGTCACCTCGGCCAGAATGGACACCGCAATCTCCTCCGGCCCCTGCGCCCCAATCGCCAGCCCCACCGGCGCACGTATCCGCCCGATCTCGGCCTCAGAAAACCCCACAGCCCGCAACCTTTCCAGCCGCGCCGCATGAGTCTTTCGCGACCCTAAGCACCCGAGATAAAAACACCCCGACCGCAACGCCACCATAATCGCCGGATCGTCCAGCTTCGGATCATGGGTCAGCGTCACCACCGCCGTCCGGCTGTCCAAGCCCAACCCAAGAAGCGCTTCGTCCGGCCAAGCCTCCAAGATCACCTCGCCGGGAAACCGCGCCGCCGTGGCAAAACTTTGCCGCGGGTCCACCAGGATCGGATCATACCCCGCCAGCCGCGCCATCGCGACCAAGGCTTGGGCCACATGCACCGCCCCCACCACAATCAACCGCAAGGGCGGGTTGCAGGGCAGAATGAACCGCCCGTCCTCCACCCCAGCCTTATCCGCCCGCAAGCGCGCATCCACCGCAGCCTCGTCCCCCAAGGCCATTAGCCTGCGGCTCCAATCCGCCATGTCCACCACATAGCCCACCGCAGCCCGCGCCGCCCGTGCCGCCACCAGATCCTCCAGCAGCCCCAACATCGGTGCCACAGGCTCCACCAACACCCGGATCGTCCCCCCGCAAGCCAACCCCGCCGTGAACGCCGTCTCATCCGCCACACCATAGCTCAGCAGCCGGGGCACCCCAGCGGCAATCGCCTCCAAAGCCTCCAGCACCACAGCACCCTCGACACAACCGCCCGAAACCGAACCCGCCATCTCGCCCAACTCTGACACCGCCATCTGACTGCCCGCCCGGCGCGGCGCCGAGCCCCAGGTTTCCACCACCGTCGCCAAGGCGGCAGCTTTGCCCGCACGCGCCCAGGCGAGGGCGGCTTCGGGGATCAGATCATGGCTCATGCTGGGGCTCCTTTCCAGCCAACTTGCCGCAAAGCCAAACCGCCCGCCACCGCCAAAACGAAAAAGGCCCCGAGGTTTCCCCCGGGGCCTTCCGCACCATTTGATGCTTACTTGCCGACCTTCAACAGCGGCGTGATGATCCGCACCGCCACGCGACGGTTGCGCTTTTCATCGCTTTGGGTGTCGATTCGCAATTCGGTCTCACCGTAACCTTGGATGACCATGTTTTCCGGCGGGATCTCGAAATACTCGCTCAGCGCCAGTGCCACCGATTCCGCACGACGATCCGACAAAGCAAGGTTCATCGCAGCCTTGCCGGTTGCATCGGTGTGGCCTTCGATCAGGAAAATCTCGCCGGGGTTTTTATCCAGCATTTCCTGCATCAAGCTGCCCAGATCAGCCAGATCCGAGGCCTCATCCGCCGTGATCGCCGAAGATCCCGACTCGAAATTGACGTTATCCACATCAATCGTCGCGGCCAGCCAGCGCACCTGCGGAATCTCGCGGATCTGACGCAGGCTGAAGGTGCGGCCGATTTTCTCGATGTCCTTCGCCGCAAGCGCGGCTTTCAGCGCATAGTCGTTGTCCGAGGTCGAGATCACCACCCGATTTGGACGTGGCTTCGGCAGATCGCGCACGATCACCACCTGTTCTGGCTCAAGATCGTCGATCAGCACCAATTCGCGGCCCCGGCTGTCATATTGCGAGCGGCGCAGCACACGCCCAGTGGCATCACGGATCGTCACGATCTGGGTGCCATCGGCACGTTCCACAATCGAACGGGTAGAGCCATCGCGGTAGGTTTCGGTCCGCACGTTCGAGCCCGGTTGACGCAGCACGGCATCATCGTCCTTGTAGACCTGATAGGTGCCATCGGGTTTCAGCACCACAACCCGGTCGCCGGTGTTCGAGACCACTTGCGCGCCCTCACGACCACGGCGGTCTTTGTTGTTGTCCTTGATGATCGCACCGACCACCAAAGCGCCCAGCGCCACCAGACCGACTTTTTCCAGATCGGACAGGCCGCTCTTTTTCTTCTTGTCGCTACCCAACATCACCGGTGCCGGCGCAAATTCCTGCGTCGAAGACCGCACGCTGTCATTGGTCAGCATTTCGGTCACGGTCGCGACCGCATCTGCCGACGGGGCTTGATCGGTGGGCTTTTCACCCTCCACAGCAGGTGTAGCCGTTGCCAAAGCCGCAGCCGCCCCCAACGTGGCCGGATCAACGCCTTCTGGCTGCGCCAAGAGGTTGGTCAGGGTTTGCACCTCTGCTTCAGACGCAACCGGCGCGTCAACTGGCGGGGTGTCAGGGTTCATCACGGGTGGCGAGGTTTTCAGGCCAGCCGAGGGGTCAACCACGCTGCCATCCGCCTCAACCGCGATTTCCTTTTGCGCTTCGGCGAGGGACTTTTCCTGCTCGGCGGCTTGGGCTGTGGCTTCTGCTTCGGTCATAGCCGCACCGGTTGCCGGATCAACCACAAGGGTTTCCCCGGTGGCCGGATCGGTCACCGTGGCAGGCAGCACGACGGGTGCATCCGTTGTGGTTGCATCAACCGCAGCCGGGTCCGCACCCTCTGCCGGAGCAGTTTCAGTGGTGGCATCCGCAGGTGCCGCTTCTTCGGTCGCAGGGTCAGCCGGTGCCGCTTCGACCGTCGGATCCATCGGCGCGGCATCGGAATCATCCGCCGGAGCGGCTTCGGTCGCCTGATCCGCCGGGGCGGTTTCGTCAGCCGGAGCAACGTCAGGCGTCACCTCGGCGCCAGCTGCGGCATCAGCCTCAGCTTTGGCGGCAGCGTCTGCATCGGCTTGCGCTTTGGCATCGGCATCGGCTTGTGCGGCTGCATCGGCCTCGGTGGTGGCCTTCGCGTCAGCCTCGGTTTGGCCAGCCACGGCGGCATCAGCAGCGGCTTTCGCATCAGCATCAGCCTGCGCTGCAGCTTCCGCATCGGCGGCGGCTTTCGCATCAGCTTCGGCGGCCGCAGCATCAACAGCGGCTTTCGCATCCTCGTCAGTCTGAGCCGCAGCTTCCGCATCGGCGGCGGCTTTCGCATCAGCCTCGGCTTGTGCGGCAGCATCCGCTGCAGCCTTTGCATCGGCGTCAGCCTGTGCGGCCACATCGGCCTGAGCCGCAGCCTCGGCATCGGCTTGCGCTTTTGCGTCAGCATCGGACTGCGCAGCAGCTTCTGCATCAGCCGCGGCTTTCGCATCGGCTTCCGCCTGTGCCGCAGCTTCTGCTTGGGCTTGCGCGGCAGCGTCCGCCTCGGCCTGCGCAGCGGCGGCAGCTTCGGCTTCTGCTTGGGCAGCCGCAGCAGCGGCATCTGCCTCGACTTGCGCCTGCGCTTCGGCTTCAGCCGCCGCCGCAGCTTTGGCCGCATCTTCCGCAATCCGCGCCGCGATCGCATTGGCCTGATCGACAAATGCCGCCGGATCGCAAGCCGCATCTGCGGTCGGTTCGCACAAAACCGTGCCATCCACAGCCACCACAGCACCGCTGTCCGTCAGCGTTTGCGCCATCAAGGGCCAAGGCTGTACGTTGAACATCGCCATCGACAGCGCCGTGGTGGTTCCAAGCATTCTTCTCATTGGTCGTCCTTTCAAAATCGCGTGGCGGCAAGGTTCAAAACTGATTCCGAACTGGGCCGCCTCTTTGGCATCAAAGCACAGGATGGGCGGTGATATGCGATAACAGCGACTAAACCGCAGGCCAAATTGGCTGGGTTTTGCAATGATATCGGCTAGCAGTCCTCCCAGATCGCTCTCCTGTGCCAGCCGCTCGCACCTGCCTCGTTCAGCGCGTGTGGTCAGCCTTACTTTTGATAACACCGCATGGCGGCACTGGTTCCCCAGTTCAACTTTGCTGCATCGCTTTCACCCTGGCGCGGTTTTGCGCGTGCACCGCCTCATAGGGTGCAAAGTAGCGCAGGGTGCCATTGTCGAGCCAAAAAGCTATGATCTCCGCCATCGGGCGCGGATCATCGTTCTGCAGATGCCGGATATAATCCGCCGTCGCAGCCAGTAGGCCCGGCCCATAGCCCGCCGCCGCTATCACGTCCGACGCACCATGATTGGGCAGCACCCATTCTGCACCCAGCGCCTGCAACCGGGCCAGATCGGCGAGATGGATGTCGAAATCCTGCGGCGCGCCGACATAGGTCACGCAATCCTCGACCGTATCGCCTGCGAACAATATCCGCCGCTCTGGCAACCAAAGCACCGTCGCATCATCCGAGTGGATATTGGCTTCAATCAACTCCACCCGCTCGCCGCCCAGATCAAGCGTCAGATGCCCGTCAAACACCAGATCCGGCAGGATCAGCGGATTGATTGCGGGCAGGCCGTGATCGGTGCCCGCCTCAATCGCCGCCTGCCGCTGGGTCAGATGCGCCAGAGTGCGGGCATTGGCGATCACCTGACAATCCGCAAACGCTTCGGTGCCCGCGACATGATCCAGATGGTAATGCGACAGCACCACACGGATATCCGTCACTCCGCGCTGCGTTAACGTATCCCGAATAAACCGCCCGTGCAGCACCGAAACATGGCTGTCATAGACAATCGCCTGCGCCCCCGCGATCAGCGCATAAGACGCGATTCCCAGCGACAACGCCCCATCATCGACCCAATTCGGCCCATCGGCAAAGCGATGCCCCGCCACCCGGCCATCATAAAACGCCAGTATCCCCGGATGAGGCTCTGATATCCGCAGGTGTGACAGCATCGAAATCCCCCCAAACTTGCGCCATGCTTGCCGCCGCCACGCCCACACGTCAAGTTGCCCCTTTCCTTTGGTCATCCTCTCTGCCCAAATATCCCCGCCGGAGGCAAACAACGCCCCAACCCGCCGCAAAGGATCAGAATGCGCGCCACCGCCCTGCTTGGAGTGAAAAATGAAGGTGCGTTCCTGATCGAATGGCTGGCGCATCACCGCGCCTGTGGCTTTACGGATTTCCTCGTCTATTCCAACGATTGCAGCGATGGCACCGATGTGATGCTTGACCGCCTCTCAGCCATCGGTTGGCTCAGCCATATCCGCAACGCCGGACCCCACCCGGAAGGCCCGCAATGGGCGATGCTGAAGGCTGCCAATAAACACCCTCTGGTTGCACAGGCCGATTGGCTGCTGTTTTGCGACATCGACGAGTTTGTCAACATCCATACCGGCGACCGCAGCCTTTCGGCGCTGCTGAACGCCCTGCCCGAGGCCACCGCCATCGCGCTGACTTGGCGGATGTTTGGCAATGCGGGAGTGATCGAAATCACCGATCAGCCCATAACCGAAACCTTCACCAGCGCCGCCCCCGCCAGCTTTGCATGGCCATGGCGCGCGCAACTGTTCAAAACGCTGTTTCGCAATGACGGCACTTACCGCAAACTCGGCGTGCATCGCCCCCGCAACCCTGATCCTGCGCGCGCAGGCCAAGCGAGATGGTTTGACGGCTCGGGCCGCCCGCTGCCCGCAGACTTTCCGCAAGCGCGGATTTTCTCGGACTACACACGCGACAATTATCAACTGGTGCAGTTGAACCACTACGCGCTGGGGTCAATGCAGAACTATCTGGTCAAGGCCGACCGCGGCCGCGCCAACCGCGACGCTTCGGGGTTTGATATGAGCTATTGGGTCGAGCGCAACTTCAGTGAAGTCGAAGACCGCTCGATCCTGAAGCTGAACTCCGCGCCGCTACGCGCCGAACTGATGGCCGACCCCATCCTCGGCCCGCTGCACCATCAAGCCGTGGCATGGCGACAGGCGCGCTTTGAGACTCTGATGCAGCAAGAGCCGTGGCGCGCGTTGTTTGGCCGCTTGCTGATGACGCCGCCATCGCAGGTTTTACAACCAGAGCGGGCGCGCCATGTGCTGCGGCACGCGCAAGGGCACACGAAGCATCGCAGCTTGAAACAGTCTTAACCCAGTGTTCACAAAGCCCATGCTAGTTTGGCCTGATCTGCGCTTGCCGTAACGGCGCAGAGGGCAGATTATGGCATAACCCCATAGTGCCCCCTGTAAAGCGTTTGACTGGATGTAAAATGACCGATTTTGCCGAAATTGCCGAGTTGCCACCGCCAACCGACACACTGCCCGACCGCGATGCGTGGGAGCAGCGCATGGAAAAGGCGACCGAAGATTCGGGCTATTTCCACAGTGTGGGCGATGCACATTGGGCCTATTTCGCCGATGAAGGCACCACTTTGCTGGTCAGCTTTGAGACGATTGACGCCGTACTCGCCCGCCCCAATCAGATGCCCTTGGCCGATGCTCTGGCCCGCGCGTATGGCTGGTCGGTGCTGACCATCATCGCCGATGGCGACACTTGGTTTCGCGATCCGGCGGTTTATGGCTTCTTTGACCGTCAGGTCGATGACGCATTCTTTGAAGATTTCGATCAGGTGTTGTTCTACGGCGCGGGCATGGCGGGCTATGCCGCTTGCGCCTTTGCAGTGACGGCACCGGGGGCGCAAGTGCTGGCGCTGAACCCGCGCGCCACGCTGGAACCTGCGCAATCGCGGTGGGATCGGCGCGACCTTGCCGCCCGCAGGCTCGATTTCACCTCACGCTATGGCTATGCGCCTGACATGCTGGAAGGTGCCGGGACTGCCGTGGTGATCCACGATCCCACCATTGCCGCCGAGGCGATGCACGCCAGCCTGTTCCGCGCGCCCTATATCACCCGGCTGTCGGCCCGACACATGGGCGATACGCTGGAACGCGCGCTGATCGGCAGCGGTATTCTACCCGCTCTGGTTGATCAGGCGATGGAAGGAACCCTGACGATGCAAAGCTTCGCAGTGCTGTGGCGGGCGCGGCGGCATTACTCACCTTACCTGCGCGCGATCCTTGCCAAAGCCGAAAACACCGGGCGCAATAAACTGGCGATCATGATCTGCCGCTCGGTCAGCCAGCGCCTGCGCGCGCCCAGCTTTGCTCGCCGTCTGGCGAAATTGACCGATCGAATGGCAGGGGTAGAGACGGTTGTTCAGGCTGGGGCCGACGCCTAACAGCCTGCCCCACAAACTGAGGTGGCGCGCGCTGCCGCGATATAAAACCGGTTTGCATTTTTCCTGACACAAGCGGCATCGGATTGCGTGCAGGTATTGGCGCGCATGCCGACTAAAGATAGGTACAAACCGATCCGGAAACCGCTCTGGGGTTTGATCAGGCGCAGCAGGCTTGTCGCCTCAATCTTTAACAATCCTTCAAATCACAGCACGCTACAAGACCACAACATGTGGTGATAAAACCGTCTATAATGAAGAAACCCACAAGTGTTTCCCCGCTGGGAAGGTTTTTTCGGCGCTCGACGAGCATTGCATCAGATCAAACGCAACCCGCTCTAACGTTCAGTATTCCTCAGCCATCGCCTCAAGATCAGCTGTGCGCTGCGCGGTCAAACGCGCACGGCAGCCATAGATCACCATCGGCTCTGCCGACCCACCATGCATCGTATAGCCCTCAGCCGCGCAAGTCGCATCGCGGAAGGTGACCCAAGCCCGCTGGCCATCGCGCAAATAATCCGCAGCGCCGCGCTGTGACGCTTCAAGGTCTGCATCAATGCCCTGCATCAAGTCCCGCGCCACACCGTAGGCCGCGTTCAAATCGGCATCAGCGGCCAGCCAATCTTGCTCGGCGCAGTAGGTCATCTCAACCTGCACCTCGGCATTGGCGCAATCAACATCCTGCGCCAGTGCCGGAGCCGATGCCAGCGCCGCCACACATCCCAACCAATTCAACCGCATCTATATCCCCCCGTTCGCGGGCGTGGCCTCAGCCACCCGTTACCTTGCGCTGCAACCGCTTGGCATTGGCGCGGGTTTTCGCCCGCACGGGCTGCATCGCCGCCATTGCCATTTCGGAAAGATTACCGCCCGCCATGCCACTGCGCAACGCGGCATGTGCCGGATCCATCCCCGCAGACAGCTTTTCCGCCAGCATCCGGTCGGTTTCAGATTTTGCCATCGGCCACAGCCCCGCCATGCCTGCCAGTCGCATCCCGATCACCATCTGCGATTCCGCCATGATCTGGCTCGCCTGAAGCGCCGGAGCGATAAAATCCATCGGAGTCATCAGCTTCATCGTGTTCTCCTGAACAAGTTGCTTATATGACGTAGCCCTATGCTGCGCCGCAACAAGAGCTTTTGCGCGGTACCTCTCTGCGCAGGAGGCATAGCCCCGAATTGACACAGCCAGATGTCGCAACCCTGCGCCACTTGCCGCCAAGACGCGCATCTGCCTCAGAATTGCACCCCCTAGAGAATCACTGGGGCCTAGGCTATCTGAGTTGCCATGACACAAAGCCTCACGCTTCGCCGCCCCGATGACTGGCACCTGCACCTGCGCGATGGCGCGATGCTGAAGGGCGTTTTGCCCGAAACCGCGCGGCATTTCGCCCGGGCCCTGATCATGCCCAACCTCGTGCCCCCCGTGGTGACAGGCGCGCAGGCACAGGCCTACCGCGAGCGGATCATGGCAGCGCTTCCAACGGGCTCCAAGTTTCAACCCCTGATGACGCTGTATCTCACCGAAACCACCGACGCCGCCGATGTGGCCACTGCTGCCGCTTCCGGTCTGGTGAAAGCCGTTAAACTTTACCCCGCCGGGGCCACCACCAACTCGCACTCCGGCGTGGCGGATTTCGCGAAAGTCCAAGGCGTGTTAGAGAAAATGGCCGAGATCGGTCTGCCGTTGTGCCTGCACGGCGAAGTCACCGACCCCTCTGTCGATATTTTCGACCGCGAAGCCGTATTCATCGACATCGTGCTTGATCCCCTGCGCCGCCGCATCCCCGGCCTGCGGGTGGTGATGGAGCATATCACAACCGAGGAAGGCGTGGCTTACGCCCGCGCAGGCGGCGATGATCTGGCCGCCACCATCACCACGCATCATCTGATCATCAACCGCAACCACATCCTCGCAGGCGGCATCAAGCCGCATTACTACTGCCTGCCCGTCGCAAAACGTGAAAAGCACCGCCTCGCCTTACGCGCCGCCGCCACCTCTGGCGAAGCTCGCTTTCTGCTCGGCACCGATTCAGCCCCGCATGTCGATGCGCTGAAAGAACACGCCTGCGGCTGTGCGGGCTGCTTCACCGCCACCAACACCATGCCGCTGCTGGCGCATGTGTTCGAGGAAGAAGCCGCGCTGCACCACCTCGAAGCCTTTGCCAGCCTCAACGGCCCCGCCTTCTACCGCCTGCCCGTCAATGAGACGCAACTCACCCTTGTCAAACACGAACAGCCGCAAAGCTTCCCCGAAAAAATTCTCACCGAAGCGGGCCCCGTCACCGTCTTCAACCCTGGCTTTCCCGTGCATTGGCACGTCGAGGCCTGACCACCCGCTTATCGGCCCTCTCAGGCCTCTGCGCTTGCGCGAGAAGCGCCCGTAAGGGAGCGTCGAGCCCCGCCATAAAGGAACCGCCATGATCCCGACCAGCTTCCCCCCTGCGTCAGAAATCGCCCGCCTCACCGCCCGCGCTTTGCTGGAAATCAAGGCGGTGCATTTCAACGCCGAAACCCCGTTCACACTGGCGAGCGGTCTGCCCAGCCCAACCTATATCGACTGCCGCAAGCTGATCTCTTACCCCCGCATCCGCGCCACCCTGATGGATTTCCTCACCGTCACCGTGATGCGCGATGCAGGCTTTGAAGCCTTCGACAACATCGCAGGCGGTGAGACCGCAGGCATCCCGTTGGGCGCTTGGGTGGCGGAACGTCTGGCCCTGCCGATGACCTACATCCGCAAGAAACCAAAAGGCTACGGTCGCAACGCCCGCATCGAAGGGGTGATGACGCCCGGCCAGCGCGTGCTGCTGGTCGAGGATCTGACCACCGACGGCGGCTCTAAACTGTCCTTCGTCGATGCCATTCGCCAAACCGGTGCTACCTGCGCCCATACGGCGGTGATTTTCTACTACGACATCTTCCCCGAAACCACCCAGCGCCTCGCCGATCACGGTGTCGCGCTGCACCACCTCTGCACCTGGTGGGACGTCCTCACCGAAGCCCGCGCGCAAGGGTCGTTTGATGCCAAAACCTTGGCAGAGGTTGAAGTGTTTCTGAACGATCCCCGCGCTTGGCAAGCCGCCCGCGCTGCAAAATAGCGCAAAGATTTTCCGGGGGCGACTCTGTGGGCGGATTGTGAACAACTCCGCACAAAGCTGCGGTTGTTGGTGGATTGCACCCCCATTCCCCGCAAGATGTGGTAGTATCGTGCTGATAGATACGACTCAACGCTGACTTATCTACAGAGATATGCCTGCTATCGCGGCGGGCCAATTTGGGGCAATAACGCCCCCTTGCCCGGTATGTCTGGGTCAGAACACGAGGCAGCCCATGAATGAACTCGCCACCCTCCGCCCGATGCCGCCCGCTGTTGCCGCCGCCCCGGAAACCGAGGCGCTGCCGCATAACATCGAAGCCGAGCAGCAACTGCTGGGCGCGATCTTGACCAACAACGATGTCTATGACCGCATCGCAAGCCTGGTGAAGCCAGAGCATTTCTTCGATCCGGTGCATCAGCGCATCTTTGAACGCAGCGCTGCCCGCATCCAGAAAAACGCGCTGGTGTCGCCCGTCACCCTCAAAATCTATTTCGAGGACGATGAAGGTCTGAAAGAACTCGGCGGCCCGTCCTATCTTGTGCGTCTCGCAGGTGCCGCGATTTCATCCTACGCCGCGCGCGACTATGCGCAGATGATCTATGACCTCGCCGTGCGCCGGGAACTCATGGCGCTGGGGCGTGACCTGACCGCCAAAGCCGCCAAGGTTGAAATCGACTCCGAACCGAAAGACCAGATCATCGAGGCCGAACAGCGCCTGTACAAACTGGGCGAGCAAGGCGTGGCAGAGCGCGGCTTTCAATCCTTCCTGAAAGCCGTGACTGAAGCCGTCAACGTCGCCAACGCCGCCTACCAACGCGGCGGCGGTCTGGCTGGCATCTCCACCGGGCTGATTGATCTGGATAAAAAACTCGGCGGGTTGCACGCCTCTGACCTGCTGATTCTCGCCGGTCGCCCGTCGATGGGCAAAACCTCGCTCGCCACCAACATCGCCTTCAACATCGCCAAGGCCTACAAACGCGGCCGCACCCATGACGGCCACGAGGGCGCGGTTGAGGGCGGTGTCGTCGGTTTCTTCAGTCTTGAGATGAGCTCGGAACAACTCGCCGCGCGTATCCTGTCCGAGGCCTCCGAAGTCCCCTCCGAACAAATCCGTCGCGGCGATATGCAGGAATTTGAGTTCCGCAAATTCGTCGAGGCCGCGAAATCGCTGGAATCCTGCCCGCTTTACATAGACGACACCCCCGCGCTCCCCATTAGCCAAGTCGCCGCCCGCGCGCGGCGCCTGAAACGCACGCATGGCCTGGATGTGCTGATCATCGACTATTTGCAGCTGTTGAAAGGCACCGGCAAAGGCGACAACCGCGTGCAGGAAGTCTCGGAAATCACCCAAGGCCTGAAGGCCATCGCCAAAGAGCTTAACATCCCGGTGATCGCGCTCTCACAGCTATCGCGTCAGGTCGAATCCCGCGAAGACAAGCGCCCACAGCTGTCAGATCTGCGCGAATCCGGCTCGATCGAGCAAGACGCCGACGTGGTGATGTTCGTCTACCGCGACGAATATTATAAAGAACGCGAAAAGCCCGGCGATCACGAGTTGGAAAAAATGGCGCAGTGGCAGGTCACCATGGAAAGCGTGCGCGGCAAGGCCGAAGTGATCATTGGCAAGCAGCGCCACGGCCCGATCGGCCATGTCGAGCTTTCGTTTGAGGGCCGCTTCACCCGCTTTGGCAACCTCGCCAAACAATGGCAGGGCTCCGGCCCCGGCGACGACGTGGGGTTTTAAGGCAATCGCGCCCAAGCACCCAAACCGCCCTCACTCAGGCCGCGCCCACCGCACGGCCTGCCACAGTGCCAAGCCGCTGCCATTCACATTGGCGCAAATATCCCCGCCGGAGGCGCAGGCCAGCCCCATCCCTCCCGCTCGATAACCCATCCCCCGGCAGCGCGGTCGAGCGCCCCCTCGATGGGGGCCGAGACCGCCCCGTTCCCAGATCACCCCACCCGGATCGGATCGCGCAGCAAGCGCCGTCCGTTCAGCACCACCAGCAACGTGCCGCCCTCATGGCCGATCACCGCCAACGGCAGCGGCAGGTTGAAAAACACGCCCATCACCACCAGCACCGCCATCGCGCCCAGTGCGAAACCAAGGTTCTGCTTGATCACCCATGCCATCCGCCGCACCAGCCGATGCGCCAGCGCCAGACGCGCCATATCGTCGGACAGCAACATCACATCGGCGGCCTGCAATGCCACCTGACTTCCCGCAGTCCCCACCATATCCGCCCGCGCCATTCACCCTGTTGCCGACAAATGCCACCCTACCCCGCCAAGCCAGATCACCGACGAGCCGCAGTTTGTCGGCAGGCATCAGTTCGGCGAACACCTCCTGCGGCCGCACCCCAAGCGCGATTGCAATCGGCAAAGCCGCGCGCGGCGATCCCCGGTCATCATCACAAGCTGCGCCACCCCTGCGTCGCACAAGGCGGCCGCCGCAGCAGCAGCGCGCGGCGTATCTGCCGCCGCCTACGCCAAGGCCCCAAAAACCAGCGCCCCTCGGCCAAAACAGACCATGGTCTGCGCTTAGGCGGCTGCAAGGCCGGCAAATCTCGATGCAACAGATCCGCCCCTATCCGCGCATTCGCCGCCCCGCAGCAGCCAATGCCAACAAGATCACCGCCAGAACCGAGATCACCACCGCGCGGGACATCGCGTCTTGGCATGGCGAGCCCCGCGCCAACACCCCGTGCAAGCGCAGCGCAGTATCGGGGGGGCAGCGCCATCAAAGCAGCCACCGCCCCATCGCGCAAAGCTCCATCGCGCGCGACAACGCGAATGCGCGCGACAACGCGAACAGCGCCAGCGAGACCACGCCTTCCAGTGCCGCCGCCACCGAAGCCGCCGCCAGCGCCGCCCCACATCAACAGATCAATGTCGCAGCGGCCCGCGCCGAACAGTTTGCGCAATGCCACCGGTCCATCCGGCCAGATAAGCCAACAGCAACGCGCCCAGCACCAACAGCGGCGGCAGGGGCAGAACGACCGCATCCTCCAGCCCAATATACAAAGCCCCAGCGTCCTCAACCCCACCAGCAGCAGATCACCATCTTGCCCATTTTGGTGACCGTCCCCGTCGCGGCCTTCCTCAGCAACCCGCGCCGGATATTCGTTTCGCCCCGTACTTCGACAGCCGCAGCATCAGCGCCCTGACTTTACCCCAGCACATCCATTGCCGCCGCCGCGTCAGCCATATCTCGCCGCAGCAATGCAGCCCGCCTCCGCTCCGCAGCGCCGCGCCGCAAGGCTTGCTGTGCCATGGGCAGTTTCTTGTTGCCCAGGGCCTGACCATCTCCAAAACCCGATCAAAACAGCCTTGCCCCTTGGCAATGCCGCTGGCAACCGTCAGCATGTCGCAACATATCGGGCAGCGAGGCAGCAATGGATCTGGGTCTTAAGGACAAAGTCATCATCGTCACCGGAGGGGCCGCAGGCATCGGGGCCGCCATCAGCCAAACCTTGGCCGAAGAAGGCGCCATCCCGGTCATCTTCGCCCGCAGCACTCCGCCCGAAGCCTTCTTGAAAGGCCTCAAAGCCCTCAGCCCCAAATCCGGCTGGCTGCAAGCCGATCTCTCACGTGACGCAGACTGCCGCCGCGCCGTCTCGCAAGCACAAAACCAGTGGGGCCAGATCTATGGCTTGGTGAACAACGCAGGCACCAACGACAACCTTGATCTCGACACCCCACCCGAGGCCTTCCGCGCCTCTCTCGACCAAAACCTGTTGCACTACTACACCCTCGCCCATCTGCTGCAAGCCGACCTCAAGGCAAGCGCTGGCGCCATCGTCAACATCGCCTCGAAGACGGCGGTGACAGGTCAAGGCAGCACCTCGGCCTATGTCGCCGCCAAAGCCGCCCAACTGGGTCTGACCCGCGAATGGGCCGCAGCCTTGGCACCTTGGGGCGTGCGCGTCAACGCCGTGATCCCGGCGGAAGTCTTAACCCCTATGTATGCGGCATGGCTGCAAAGCTTCCCCGACCCCACCGCGCAAAAAGCCCAAATCACCTCCCGCATCCCCCTCGGCCAGCGCATGACCGAAGCGCGTGAGATCGCCGCCACCACCGTCTTCGCGCTCTCGCCCCGCGCGGCCCATACCACCGGGCAATGGCTGTTCGTCGACGGCGGCTACACCCATCTCGACCGCGCCATCGGCACCTAGACCCAAACACTCCCTCTACCGGATTGCTCTTTCTGAAATACTCCCGCGCGGCGCGCTCCCCCGCCTCCACACGCGCCGCGCATCCAGAAAATCCCAGCGGCAGCAGCGGTCGAGCGGGGCCTCCGCTCGTCGGGAAAACGCGCCCCCAGCGCGTTTTCTGATCCGCCTCCCACCCCCGAGACCGCACCCGTATAGCGCTCACCCGCGAATTCCCCCTTGACCCCGCGCGCCGCCCTGTCAAAACCGACAAATGGCTACAGCAACCCTCTCCATCGACCTCGACGCCATCGCCGCCAACTGGCGCGCCTTGGATAAAGCCTCCGCTTCGGGGGTGCAGACCGCTGCGGTGGTCAAAGCCGATGCATATGGGCTTGGCATCACGCGGGTCGCCCGTGCCCTTGCCCAAGCCGGTGCGCGGCGCTTTTTCGTGGCCGTCACCGAAGAAGGTGCAACCCTGCGCCAAGTCTTAGGCCCAGGCCCGCAAATCTGCATCCTGTCGGGCCATATGGCAGGCGACACCGATATGATCGGCGATCTTGACCTCACCCCGATGCTGAACAGCCTCGATCAAGTCACCCGCCATCTCGAATCGCTACCCGGCCATGCCTTTGGTGTGCAACTTGACACCGGCATGAACCGCCTCGGCATGGAAGAACCCGAATGGGAAGCCATCGCCCCCTTCGTGCTGGAAGCTGGCCCCGAACTGCTGATGTCGCATCTGGCTTGCGCCGATGATCCCGACCATGGCTTGAATGAAACCCAACTTGCCACTTTTCTTGCGATGACCAACGGCACCGGCGTGCCACGCTCGCTCGCGGCCACAGGCGGCATTCTGTTGGGGCCAAAATACCACTTTGATCTGACCCGCCCCGGCATCGGCCTGTTCGGTGGCCACCCGTATGAGGCCGCCCGGCCTGCGGTCACCCTATCGCTCCCCGTCATTCAGACCCGCCAAGTCGCGGCAGGCGAGGCTGTCGGCTATGCCTGCGCTTGGGTGGCGGACGCGCCATCGACCATCGCCACCCTCTCGGCAGGCTATGCCGACGGCCTGCCGCGCACCCTGTCTAACAATGCCGTGCTCTGGGATGGTGACACCCCTTGCCCGTTGATTGGCCGCGTCTCAATGGATCTGATCACCGTCGATATCAGCCACCTGCCCCAAATCCCGCGTACTCTCGACATCATCGGCCCCAACCAAACCGTCGATGAGCTTGCCGATATCGCAGGCACCATTGGCTATGAAATCCTGACCAGCCTTAGCCCCCGCTACATCCGGCGTTATTACGAGGGCACCGCGTGAGCCTACTCGCCCTGCCCGCATCCGGCCTCGCCAGACTTGGCCGCGCCACCTTCAACGCCCTTGCAGCTATTGGCCGGATTGCGATCTATGCCGCCCTGACCCTGTCACACATCGTCCGCCCACCGTTCTACCGCCGTGAATTTTTCACCGCGCTGATGCAAGTCGGCTGGCTGTCGATGCCGGTCGTCGGCCTCACCGCGATCTTCACAGGCGGCGCACTCGCCCTGCAAATCTACGCCGGCGGCCAACGCTTTTCAGCCGAGGCCGTGGTGCCGCAGATCGTCGCCATCGGTATGGTGCGCGAGCTTGGGCCGGTGCTCGTCGGCCTGATGATCGCCGCCCGCGTCACATCTTCCATCGCCGCCGAGATCGCCACGATGAAGGTCACCGAGCAGATCGACGCCCTCACAACGCTGTCGACCAACCCAATGAAATACCTCACCGTGCCGCGCGTGCTGGCGGGCTTCCTCACCGTGCCACTGCTGGTCGGCGTCGGCGATATCATCGGCATCATGGGCGGTTTTCTGGTCTCAACCGAGCAGTTGGGCTTCAACCGCGCCAGCTATATCAAAAACACCGTCGATTTCCTGCAAACCCCCGATGTCGTCTCCTCGCTGATCAAAGGTGCTGTGTCCGGCTTCATCGCCACCCTGATCGGCTGCTATTATGGCATGAACTCCGGTCGCGGTGCGCAGGGCGTGGGCGGAGCCACCAAAAACGCCGTCGCCACCGCCTCGATCCTGATCCTCGCTGCCAACTTCGTGCTGACCTCGGTGATGTTCGGATCATGATAGAGCTTTCCCGTGTCGCCAAATCCTTCGGCAAAAACCACGTCCTGTGTGGCGTCAATCTGACCATCCCGCGCGGGCAAAGCATGGTGGTCATCGGCGGCTCTGGCACGGGTAAATCCGTGCTGCTGAAATCCATTCTCGGCCTCGTTACCCCCGATTCAGGCCGCATCACGCTGGACGGTGCCGATGTGCGCGAGGCCAATCGCGACGCCTTCCTCGCCCGGTTCGGGATGTTGTTCCAAGGTGGCGCGCTGTTTGACAGCCTTAAAGTCTGGGAAAACGTCGCCTTCCGGCTGATGCGGGGTGCGACCAAACTGCCGAGTGATGAGGCCCGTGCCATCGCCATCGAAAAACTCCGCCGCGTCGGGCTGAAACCTGAAACGGCTGACCTGTTTCCCGGCGAACTTTCGGGCGGTATGCAAAAGCGCGTCGGCCTCGCCCGCGCCATTGCCGCCGAGCCTGAAATCATCTTCTTTGATGAGCCCACCACCGGCCTAGATCCGATCATGTCCGGCGTCATCAACGCGCTGATCCGCGAGATTGTCACAGAAATGGGCGTCACAGCAATGACGATCACCCATGACATGTCCTCGGTCCGCGCCATCGCCGACCGGGTGGCGATGCTGCATGATGGGCTGATCCGCTGGACCGGCCCGGTGTCGGATATGGATCAAGCCGACGATCCCTATCTGCAACAATTCATCCATGGCCGCGCCGAAGGCCCGATCGAATCTGTAAGATGACCGAACCGCTGACCCTCGCCGCCCAACTGATCACCTTGGTCGAGCGTCCCTTGCCCGCCCTTGCCATTACTCTGCTGCCCGCCAGCATCGCCATCGCGGGGATCGCCAGCCTGAACGCGCGCTCGGATGATCGGATTCTGGCTTGGGTCCAAGTGATCACCAGTATTGCCCTCACCCTCTGGATGCTCGCGCCGTGGCACCCGACCGATGCGGACCTTCTCGGCATGAACCGCTCGATGACTTTGTTCACCTACGGCTATGTGCTGCAAGATTGGCTGCGCGAGGCGTGGCGTTCTGGTTTGCATCCCCGCTGGGCGCATCTGTTGGTGATTCTCTGCGCGGCACTGGTGATCGCAGCGCTGGCCTATACCGCGCTTTCGGCCTGAGCTGCGCCAATTTCCCGCGCAGGTTGCGGCACTGTTTCCGATCCCGACACAACCATGCTCATGCCCCAAGCTTTGGTCGCTAACTCCCTGCGATTTAAGCAAAATGTTTGCAAAAATCGCGATAATTCGGAAAGGTAGCTCTCAGAAGCGCGCGGGCCAAAGCCCAGCCGCTGTGCGAGTGTGGGGGTAGTAATGGCAGTGAATTGGCGCGAGACAGCGCAGACGGCGCGCATCGTGGTGCAAACCTGCGCACAGGGGCTGATCGTGGCGCTGGCTTTGCTGCTGATCGGGGCCAGCCTCGCTGCCAGCTTTGGCCTCTTGCCTTGGCCGCAAATCGCTTTGTTCTTCGGCGGCACTGCCCTGCCCAACGCAGGCATGTGGCTGCAACTCGGCCTGACCCTGCTGTTGATCCTGATGACCTTCTACCTGCCCGCCAACAGCCGGATGACCCGCCTTGAACGCAGCCACGGCAGCTTTGCCATAGGTATGGACGATGTGGCGCAAGCCTATGCCCGCGCCCATGCCGCAGACCGCGCAGGCGTCTTCGCTTTGTCAGCCGAGTTCGAATCGATGCGCACCCGGATGGAGCATTTGCGCCAGCACCCCGATTTCCAGCACCTTGAACCCGAACTCTTGCAACTCGCCGCACAAATGAGCCTTGAGACCCGCGATCTGGCGCAGGTCTATTCCGACATCAAAGTCGCCCGCGCCAAAAGCTTCCTGCAACAGCGTCAGGAAGAAGTGCAGCACCTGACCGACCGCCTTACCATCGCGCGGCGCACCTGTGACGAACTCCGCCGCTGGATGGGCGATGTGCAGGCCGAGGAAATGCAGGCGCAAAAGCAATTAAAACGGCTGGAGGCCGATCTGAAGGAAATCCTGCCAACCCTTGGCTATGATTTCGATCTGGAAGATCACCGCGACGCCAATGTGGTCGCCTTACCAAAACCCAGCAAATAGCGGCCTTGCACCGCGCGGCTTAGGGCGTAACACTGGCTCGAACCCCAGCCCCGAGCCGCCATGTCCCCCGCGCCAAACCCCAAACCTGCAAAGCCAAACCGCGCAACCGGGCCAAAATCCACGGCCCTGCGCCGCGTTCGGCTGATCGCAGCGCATCACCGCGCAGCAAGCTCTGACCGCGTATTGGCGCTGATCCTTGCAGGCATCGCCGGGGCCGCTAATGCGGGCGGCTTTATCCTGCTCGGCAGCTACACCTCACATATGACAGGCTACCTCTCTGCCCTCGCCGACAACCTCGTGCTGCAAAATCTCGCGCTGGTAGGGCAAAGCCTGTTCGCGATCAGCCTGTTTGTGTGCGGCGCCGCCACCAGCGCCATCGTGATCAACTGGGCCCGCGCCCATAAACCAAGCCGACAATATTCCTTGCCCATCGGCCTGCAAGGCGCGCTGCTTGCAACCCTTGCTGCCTTGGGCACAAGCCCACTACCGGAAACCGTCGCCCATCCGATTGGCTTGGGCCTTCTATGCTTCATCATGGGCCTGCAAAACGCCACCATCACCAAAATCTCCTACGCCCGCATCCGCACCACCCATGCCACCGGCATGATCACCGATGTCGGGATTGAACTTGGCCGCGCCGTCTACGGCCGTGCCTTCCATGCCACGATCAGCGCCGACCGCACCAAACTCAGCATCTTGCTGCAACTGCTCGGCACCTTCCTGCTCGGCGGCATCGTCGGAGCCTTCGGTTACGGCCTTGTTGGTTTTGCGTTTTCTCTCCCCCTCGCCGCCATCCTCCTAACACTGGCACTGCTGTGAAATATGCCAACCTTGCCCTGTTGATCCTGTTCCCCATCGCATGGTTCGCCCCCCTGTTGCGCGCCGCCCTGCTGCCGATCTTTGGCATGGATGAAATATCCGTCATCACCGGCCTTCAATCTCTGTGGGGCAGCGACCCCGCCTTCGCGCTGCTGGTCACTTTCCTCGCGATCTTTGCCCCCTTCGCCAAAACGCTTGGCCTTGCCCTGATCCACTTCGGCCTGCTGTCACCCAAAACCGTCCCCGCCCTGCACATCTTGGGCAAACTCGCGATGGGCGAGGTATTTCTGATCGCGCTTTACATCGTCATCGCCAAGGGCGCGGGTTATGTCACGATTGAGACCGCATGGGGCCTCTACCTGTTCACCGCCTGCATCCTCGCCTCGCTGTTCATTTCGCATAAAGCCGCTGCTCAGCCCTAACGGGCCTCCTCGCTGGCACCGCACCCCTGCGAAGAAAGCCGCAAGGCTTGATGAGCGCACCATTTCAGGGCAAGACAAACCATGAGCAAAAACTCCCCCACCTTTACCTGCACCACCTGTGGTGCCGCGCATCGCAAATGGATCGGCAAATGCGAAGGCTGCGGCGGCTGGAACACGCTGATCGAGGAAGCCCCGCTGTCCGCAGGCCCGAAGGCCTTGGGCGGCAAAGGCCGCGCCATTCACCTCACCGACCTTGCCACCATCGGCGAAGCCCCGCCGCGCGCCTCCTCTGGCATCGACGAATTAGATCGTGTGTTAGGCGGTGGGCTTGTGCCCGCCTCGGCGATCCTTGTCGGAGGCGACCCCGGCATCGGCAAATCCACCCTGCTGCTGCAAGCCGCCGCATCCTTCTCGCGCCACGGCGTCAAATGCCTGTATATCTCGGGCGAGGAAGCCACCGCCCAGGTGCAAATGCGCGCGCAACGCTTGGGCCTCACCGAATCCCCCGTCGCCTTGGGTGCTGAAACCAACCTGCGCGACATCCTCACCACTTTGGACACCGAACGCCCCGGCCTCGCCATCATCGACTCAATCCAAACCATGTGGCTCGACACCGTCGATTCTGCCCCCGGCTCGGTCAGCCAAGTCCGCGCCGCGTGCCATGAGCTCGTCACCTTCGCCAAGCGTCGTGGCGTCGCGGTGATCTTGGTGGGCCATGTCACCAAAGACGGTCAAATCGCAGGCCCACGCGTGGTCGAACACATGGTCGATACCGTGCTTTATTTTGAAGGCGAGCGCGGCCACCAATTCCGAATCTTACGCGCCGTCAAAAACCGCTTCGGCCCCGCCGACGAAATTGGCGTGTTCGAGATGACCGGCAACGGCTTGCAACAAGTCCTTAACCCCTCAGCGCTATTCTTGTCCGAACGCGGCCAACCCTCCCCCGGTTCCGCCGTTTTCGCAGGCATCGAAGGCACCAGACCCGTTTTGACTGAAATCCAAGCCCTCGTTGCCCCCTCACCCTTAGGCACCCCACGCCGCACGGTTGTCGGCCTCGACGGAGGCCGCCTCTCCACCATCCTCGCAGTCTTAGAAGCCCGCTGCGGCATCCCGTTTGCAGGCCTTGATGTGTTCCTAAACGTCGCAGGTGGCATGCGCGTGACCGAACCTGCGGCTGATCTCGCCGTCGCCGCCGCGCTAATTTCGGCACGCGAAGATGTCAGCATCCCCCCCGAAACCGTATTATTCGGAGAAATCAGCCTCTCCGGGGCCTTGCGCCCGGTCAGTCAGACCGAAAACAGGTTGAAAGAAGCCGCAAAACTTGGTTTCTCACAAGCAATCGCGCCCAAGGGTTCTAAACTTGGGCAGGTCGAGGGCATGAACGTGCGGCAAATGCCGGACCTCACCGCTTTCGTCGGTGAAATGTTCGGGGCCGGCTAACGCCTCGGGGAAATATTCGGGGCGGGCTAAGCCTTAAGGAGCGGAAGATGGAAGGTTTTACCCTTGTTGATGCGGGCGTCGCTGGCATCATCGTGCTGTCGGCGGTGCTCGCCTATTCGCGTGGTTTCGTGCGCGAGGCGATGGCGATTGTCGGCTGGGTCGGCGCTGCCGTGCTTGCCTATATGTTCGCCGCCCAAGCCCAGCCCTTGGTGAAAGAAATCCCCGCCGTCGGCTCCTTCCTTGAAAACTGCGAACTGTCGCTGATCGCAGGCTTCGCCGCCGTTTTCGCGGTCGGCCTGATCGTCGCGGCTTTGTTCACGCCGCTGTTCTCCTCGGTTGTGCAACGCTCGGTCCTGGGCGGGCTTGATCAAGGCGTAGGCTTCCTGTTCGGCGTTGTGCGCGGCGTGCTGCTGGTTGGCATCGCCTTCCTCGTCTACGACCGCGCTGTTGCCGCCAACACCGTGCCGATGGTCGACAATTCGCGCTCGGCCAAAATCTTCGCCTCATTCCAAGGCGACATCAACGCCGCCGTGCCGACCGATGCCCCGAATTGGGTTGTCGCGCGCTACAACGAGCTGACTGCCACCTGTGCAAAAGAAACCAGCACGCTGCCACAGGTTGCCCCAGCAGCAGAAACTGCCCCCTCCAATTAACGCAGAGCGGCTATGCCGCATTGCAGCAACTAGCAGGGTTTTCAGGGGGTGACACCGCCCCCGGTTGGGCCTAAAGGGAAGGCGCAGAACGAACCCGGATTCGGAGGCTCCATGCAACCCTTCTATGCCCATCCTTTTGACGATGACAAGCTGAAGGAGGAATGCGGCATTTTTGGCGTGATCGGCGTGTCCGATGCGTCAAATTTCGTGGTCCTCGGCCTGCACGCTCTGCAACATCGCGGCCAAGAGGCGGGTGGCATCGTCAGCTACGATCCGCAAACCGGCTTCAACTCGGCCCGCCGCTTTGGCTATGTCCGCGACAATTTCACCAAGCCCGACGTGATGGAAACCCTGCCGGGCAGCCTCGCCATCGGCCATGTCCGCTATTCCACCGCCGGATCAAAAGGTGCCACTGCTATACGCGACGTGCAACCGTTCTTCGGTGAGTTTTCCATGGGTGGTGCTGCCATCGCCCACAACGGTAACCTCACCAACGCCAGCGCCCTGCGCCGCGAGTTGATCGAGCGTGGCAGCATCTTCCAATCCTCCTCAGACAGCGAGTGCATCATCCACCTGATGGCCCGCTCGATCCAGAAAAACATCTCGGAACGCATCAAAGACGCCCTGCGCCGCGTCGAAGGCGCGTTCTCGGTCGTCGCGATGACCCGCACCAAACTTATCGGCGTCCGCGACCCGTTGGGTGTGCGGCCCTTGGTCCTTGGCCGCATCGGCGATTCCGCATGGGCGCTGAGTTCAGAAACCTGCGGCCTCGACATCATCGGTGCCGATTTCGTCCGCGAGATTGAACCCGGCGAAATGGTGGTGATCGAAGACGGCAAAGTCAATTCCACCCGCCCCTTCGCCCCCGCCAAATCCCGCTTCTGCATCTTTGAACACGTCTATTTCAGCCGCCCCGACTCCATCCTTGGCGGCCGCTCGGTCTATGAAACCCGCCACGCCATCGGCGTAGAACTCGCCAAAGAAGCCCCTGTTGACGCCGACCTCGTCTGCCCCGTCCCTGACAGTGGCACCCCCGCCGCCATCGGCTACAGCCAGCAATCAGGCATCCCCTATGCGATGGGCATCATCCGCAACCAATACATGGGCCGCACCTTTATCGAGCCCTCGGAATCCATCCGCAACATGGGCGTCCGCCTGAAGCTGAACGTCAACCGCGCCCTGATCAAAGGCAAACGCGTGATCCTCGTCGACGATAGCGTCGTGCGTGGCACAACCAGTCGCAAAATCAAAGACATGATCCTTGAGGCAGGTGCCGCCGAAGTCCACTTCCGCATCGCCTCGCCCCCCACCGCTTGGCCCTGCTTTTACGGCGTTGACACCCCCGAACGCTCCAAACTCCTCGCCGCCACCATGACCGAAGATGAAATGCGCGACTGGATCGGTGTGGACAGCCTCAAATTTATCACCCTCGACGGCCTCTACCGCGCTGCAGGCGAAGCTGCAGGTCGCGACGCCAATTCGCCGCAATATTGCGACGCCTGCTTTTCCGGCCAATACCCCATCGCCCCTTCCGACAAGATCGAAGAAGGTTTCGAAATGAAAGCGGCGGAATGAGTGGAAAAATCCGCCGAAATGCTGTCGCAACGACGGTAAAGCGCGCGCAATGATCGAAGGTTTCGTGCTCTGCACTGACCGCTGCGGCTCCAAAACCTCCACCCGTTACACCAAACGTGTGACCAATTTCACTGTCAAACACGAATCGCGCAGCCACCTGTTGGGTGCGAACCGCTTCGCCTACCCCGAAAGCCACATCGAGGTCGACAACCGCCTCGCCTGATGGATCGGCAAACACGACCAAACCTTCGGCGACACCAAGTACTACGCCCACCTCACCCGCGACCGCGACGCCGTCATAAAACTTACGTCGCCCGCAAGAACTACGGCCTCGTCAAAGCCTGCGGCGAGACCATGCTTTGCAACCTCGTGCTGCGCAAGCCCAAGACCGATATCACCATCATCGCCGGGGATCTCGTCGCCACCACCACAAGCAACATCACCTATTTCCTGCGTGATAAAACCCGCGCGATGCAGATGCGGGTTGAGGCCATCGAGCAAGGTTTTTCCAAATTCTGGCATTGGATCGCCGCAAAGGACGATCTCGCCGCCGCGATAAATGAATGAACCGTGCGCCACAACGCCACAGAATAACCCTTGCTACTTGCCCTTTCACATTGGCTCAAATACTCCCGCCGGAGGCTTCCACCGCCGCTGCGAAACTACCGCCCAAAGGATTAAACCATGACCGCACGCCTCGCCCTGATCACCGGAGCCTCGCGCGGCTTGGGCGCTGCCATGGCGGAGCAACTCGCCGCGCGCGGCTGGCACGTTGTCGCAGTCGCCCGCACCGTGGGTGGCTTGGAAGAACTCGATGACCGCGTCAAAACCCTGAAACTGCCGGGGGCGGGTGGGCTGACCCTCGCCCCGATGGATGTCACCAATGATGACGCGATGCGGCATCTCTGCCTGTCGATCCATCAGCGTTGGAGCCGGCTCAACCTTTGGATTCATACGGCGATCCATGCCGCCCCGCTTGCGCCTGCGGGCTCGCTGGACGTCAAAGATTGGGACAAAAGCATCGCTACCAATGTCCGCGCCACTGGTACGCTGATCCCGATGATCGAGCCTTTGTTGCGCGCAGGTGACGGCACCGCGATGTTTTTTGATGACCCGCGCGCAGGCGAGAAATTCTTCGGGGCGTATGGCGCGACCAAAGCCGCACAAATCGCCCTTGCCCGCAGCTGGGCTGCCGAAAACGCCAACATCGGCCCGCAGGTGCGCATCGAAACCCCAGCGCCCATGCCCACCGCCACCCGCGCGCGCTTCTTCCCCGGCGAAGACCGCGCCCGCCTTATCCACCCGCAAGATGAGGCCGCGCGGCTGATCAATCTACTGTAACATCGCTCCGCATTCCTCGGAATTTTAAGAAAAATTCCATACACGATTTCCGCATCGGAAATCGCCTTTGTTCAACTGTTCAGCGCAGCTTCCATCGCCGCCCACAACGGCTCAAATGGCTCAATGCCCACCGACAATCGAATAAACCCCGGTGCCACTTTATCGCCCCAGCGGGCCCGCCGCTCCCCAGATGTATGGGTGCCGCCAAAGCTGGTTGATTGTACAATGTAAGAACACTCGCTTAAAAACCGCTCTGCCCGCGCCTCATCCGCCAATTCAAAGCCGATCAGAAAGCCAAATCCCGTCATCTGCACTTTGGAAATTGCGTAAGACGGATCACCCGCCAGCCCCGGATAGCGCAAATTGGCCACCGCCCGATGCGCCGCCAAACGCTTGGCAATAATCTCAGCCGACCCACACATCCGCTCCAACCGCAATTCCAGCGTCTCGATGCCGCGATGCACCTGCCACGCCTCAAATGGACCCGGCACCGCACCCGAAAGCTTACGCCAATCGCGCACCCGCGCCATCAGGCCCGCATTTCGTCCCGCGACATGGCCAAACAACACATCGGAATGCCCCGCAGGTGCTTTGGTATCTGCTGCCACCACCAGATCAGCCCCCAGATCGAGCGGTCTTTGCAACAGAGGGGTCATTGTGGTGTTGTCAACGATCACCACAGCCCCGGCCGCGTGGGCGCGCGCGGATACCGCCGCAATATCCACCACATCCAGACCGGGGTTCGAGGGCGTTTCCAGATAGACCACCGCCGCGCCTGCAAAGTCAAAGCTGGCATAATCCGCTGTCGCGATCTGCACCACCTCCACCCCGAATGGGGCCAGAAACCCCTCTGACAGCACCCGCGTCACGTAGTAGCCATCGGCTGGAATGATCAGCTTGGCCCCCACCTTCAGGGTCGCCATCAAAGCCGCCGAAATGGCAGCCATCCCAGATGGGAAACTGACGCAAGGCGAGTCTTCCAGCAGGGCCAGCTGATCCTCGACCGCCTCCCATGTCGTCATGCCGTTGCGGCCGTAAATGTGGCTGGCCCCGGCGACCTCGGGCAGATGGAAGGTCGCCGCAGGCACGATCGGCAAGCTGATCGGATCGCCTTTTTTCAGCCCTGCGCTGCGGTGATGCAGCAGTTGCGCGGCGCGGGTTTGAGAGGCTTTATCCATCGCTTCTTTCCATGGTCCCAACTCGGGACCAAATAACTCACCCTGATTTCAATGGGTTAGGGTGGTGACTTTAAGATATTGTTAACAGTTTCGCCCAAAGCCCCCACCAGCGCAAGCCGCTATTCCAACCGGGCGGGAAAGCCTTCGGCGCGCAGATCGGTGCCCAGCAGATCTTCGAGCAACTTGGCGATCATCGGCGATTGCGCCTCACCGCCATAGGCCGCTTTCGCGGCGATATAGGTCTGATTGGTCATCGAGGCCAGATCCAGCGGCACACCGAATTCGCGGCCAAACCCCAAGGCAAAGCCAAGGTCTTTCAGCGCCAGATCAACGTTGAAGGCGATATCATATGATCCGTTCAGGATCAGCGCACCTTCGGTTTCATGCACAAAGCTGTTGCCGGACGAGGCCGCAATCGCGTGCCAAGCCTGCGCCAGATCAAGCCCGCCGCGTTTGGCCAGCATTAACGCCTCGGACGTGGCCTTCAGGTGAATGAAGGCCAACATATTGGTGATCACCTTGATGATGCAGGATGATCCCAGCGGCCCCATGTGGAAAATCTTGTCACCCATGGCCTGCATAGCGCCATGGTGCAGATCGAACAGGTCTTTATCGCCGCCCGCCAGCATGGTGATCTTGCCCTGATAGGCCAGATGCACGCCGCCCGTGACAGGCAGTTCCATCATGCGCACGCCCGATTCGGCGGCAACTCTTGCGAGTTTCAGCACCTCATCGCGGCCCAAGGTTGACATCTCTAGCCAAGACGCATCTTTCTTCATATGCGGCAAGATGTTGCGCAGCACCCGCTCCGATACGGCGGGCGACGGCAGGCAGGTGATCACATGATCAGCCGATGCGGCCAAAGCCTCGGCGCTGGTGGCAAGAACAGCACCTTGCGCAATCAGCGGTGCTGCCAAGGCTGGGTTCAGGTCATAGACCGTCACCTGAAAGCCCGCCTTCAGCAAACAGCCCGCACAGGCGGCGCCAAGGTTGCCAAGGCCGATATATCCGTAGTGCATGGTAAATCCTAAGGAATGAGGGGGCGGCGGCAGCCGCCCCTGCGTATAAACCAGTCAGTCGCCGTAGCCGACGATGCCCTTGATCTCGCAGAAATCATGGATGCCCCAATCGGCATATTCGCGTCCGTTGCCGGATTGCTTATAGCCACCGAACGGAGCCGAGGTGTCCCAATCGGGGTAGTTCAGGTTGATCGTGCCCGCGCGCAGACGCCGCGCCACGGGTTTGGCATCCTCTACCGGGCCCGCGACATAGGCGGCAAGGCCGTAAACCGTATCATTGGCCATCCGTACCGCATCATCAATCGTGTCATAGGGTAGGATCGCCAGCACCGGGCCGAAGATTTCTTCCTTCGAAATCGTCATATCATTCTGCACATCGCCAAAAATCGTCGGCTGCACGAACCAGCCCCGGTTCAGCCCCGCTGGACGCCCCAAGCCACCCGTCACCAAGGTCGCGCCCTCATCAATCCCGGCTTGGATCAGGCGCTGTACCTTCTCGTATTGCGTCTTCGAGATCAGCGGCCCCATCGTGGTGGTCTCAAGCGTCGGATCGCCGGGGATCAAAGCCTCGGCGGTGGTTTTCGCCACCGCAAGCGCTGCGGCCTGCTGGTCGCGCTGCACGAACATCCGGGTCGGCGCGTCGCAGGATTGGCCTGTGTTGGACATGATCGCATTGACGCCAGCCGCCACAGCCGCCGCCAGATCGGCGTTGGGCAGGATGATATTGGCAGATTTGCCGCCCAATTCCTGCGCCACGCGCTTCACCGTCGGGGCCGCCGCAGCTGCCACCGCCGTGCCCGCACGGGTCGATCCGGTGAAAGATACCATATCGACCTCGGGGTGTGACGACATCCGCGCGCCGACCTCCGGCCCGGTGCCGTTCACCAAGTTGAACACGCCCGCAGGCACGCCTGCTTCATGGCAGACTTCCGCAAACAACACGCCCGACAAGGGTGCAATTTCCGACGGTTTCAGCACCATCGTGCAACCGGCGATCAGGGCGGGAGCCACTTTGCAGGCGATCTGGTTCATCGGCCAGTTCCACGGTGTGATCAAAGCACAAACGCCGATGCCTTCATGCACGATCCGAGTGGTGCCGCGGGAATATTCCCACGCCATTTCCTCGGCGGCTTTGATCGTAGCCTCGATATGCACCTGCCCCGCCCAAACCTGCGCGCCACGCGCCCATTCAATCGGTGCGCCCATTTCGGTGGACATCGCTTGCGCGAAATCTTCGTAGCGGGAGTTGTAAACTTCCAAAATCCGCTTCACCAAGTCGATACGCTTTTGCACAGGCCAAACGGTGTAGGCGTCAAACGCGGCGCGGGCGGCGGCGATGGCGTTGTCGATATCAGCTTGGTTGCCCAAGGCCACCTCGGCCACAATCTCCTCGGTCGCCGGGTTTTCCACCCCCATCCGAGCCGCCGAGTTCGGCTGAACCCAAGCGCCGTTGATGTAGAATTTGGTCATGTTGGCAGAAATCATGGCATCCTCACTTGAAGTAGATTTTATATTTGGCGCGAATGATGGCGTCGATCTCGGGATCAATCACGCATCCGGCCTTGGCGAGAATACTATTCTTGCGTGCGATGGCGGCGTCAAGCAGCAGTGGCTTTCCGGCCTCATTCCACTCCTTCGGCGACATCCTATTCGCCGATGCCGGGTAGATATATTCGGTTTGCATCAGTTTCAGGGTCTGATCGCTGCCCAGATAATGGCCGGGGCCACCAAGGCAGACCTGTTTCATCGCGTCAATCGAGGTCGTATCTGGCGTTACGTCAATACCGCGCACCAGCCGCATGGCCTGGCCAAGCAGGTCATCACCCAGGACGAGAGATTCCAGGCAGAACCCCAGCAGGCTGGCGTGCATGCCCACGGCCTCGTAGCACATGTTCAGACCCGCCAGACCGGCGAGCGAGTTGGTGATGCCCTGCTCCCATCCGGCCTGCATATCGGGCAGTTTGCTGTCGGAAATCCCTGAAGCAGCGCCCCCCGGCAGATCGTAAAAATGGTGCATCTGCGCACAACCAGCGGTCAGCAATGCCTGTTCCGCCGAACCACCCGACATTGCCCCGGTGCGCAGATCGCTGACGAACGGCCAAGTGCCGAAGATACAGGGCGCGCCCTTTTTGATTGCATTGGCGTAGACCACACCCGCAAGACATTCCGCCATCGCCTGCACAATGGTCAGCGCAATCGGGGCCGGAGCCGTGGCCCCGGCCTGTCCCGCCGACAGCAAAAGCATCGGCATGCCGCGCCGGATGCAATCCTCCATCGTGATGCAGGATTCCTCGGCGAATTTCATCGGCGGCACCACGAAGCAGTTGGAATTGCTGACGAAGGGTCGCTCCAGCCATTTCTCCTCGCCCCCGGCCACGGTGTAGATCATATCAAAACAGGCGGCGACATGTGACGGATCAGAAAAGCTGGTGCCGACATGCTTGGAGGTGCCCGCAAGGCAGCCATAGAGCGTATTAAGGTCCATATCCTGATTGTCCACCACATCGCGGCACACCATCGTGCGTTGGTAGAAGTGGATATTGTCGAGGTTATCGACCAAGCGCGCCGCATCATAGAGATCCTGCGCGGTGCTTTCGCGGTAGTCCAGACTGATCGGATCAACGATATGCACCGCCGCCCCGGCTGTGCCAAAATGCACCTTGTTGCCGGACAAGTGCAGATCATGCTTGGGGTCGCGCGCGTGCAAAGTGATATTGCGCGCCGCCACCGCCAGCATATCCTCGACCAAGGCACGCGGGAAGCGGATGCGGCCATCATCGCCTTGGATGGCCCCAGCTTCGGTCAACAGCTTCACCCCCGAAGGTGGTGCTTGTGAAAGCCCGATCTGCTCCAACGCCTGCAAGGCGCTTTCGTGGATCTGTGCGATCCCGGCATCACTCAAAGGCTTATACTGCCCGCCCGACATGCCGCCGCGCACCGGGCGCACGTCATCGGCCAAGGGGGCCGAGCGCAGCGCCACCCGTGCGGTGCGCCCGCCAGACCGCCGCGCCCGCGAGGGTTCACACACTTCACCGATTTCGCTCAGATCGCTCATTTTCGTCATCCTCTGTGCTCAAATATCCTCGGGAGGGTCCGGGAGGGCCTGCGGCTCTCCCGGCGCTTATCAGGCGCGCACCCGTTCGGATTTTGGATCATACATTGCCGCAAGGCTGGCCACGGCCTCATGCCGCACCCCCGCCACTTCAATCTCGTAGCGCGCGCCCAGAATATCCGCGTCCGACTGTCCTTTGCAGGGCACATAGCCAAGACCAATCGCGCCGCCGAGATGGTGGCCGTAGTTGCCGCTTGTGACCGGCCCGACGATCACACCATCCCGCACCACAGCCTCATTATGGAACAGCAGCGGCTCGGGGTTGGTAAGCCGGAACTGCACCAACTTGCGATCCAGCCCTGTCTCTTGTTTGCGCAGAACGGCATCGCGGCCGATATAGTCCGGCTTTTTCTTTGACACTGCAAAGCCAAGCCCCGCCTCAAGCACATGATCTTCATCGGTAATATCATGGCCAAAGTGGCGATAAGCTTTCTCGATTCGGCAAGAATCCAGCGTGTGCAGCCCGCAGAGCTTTAACCCCAGATCAGCGCCCGCCTCTTCCAAAGCCTCGAACACATGCGCGGTTTGGTCGGATGAGACATACAATTCCCAGCCGAGTTCGCCGACATAGGTCACCCGATGCGCCCGCGCGATCCCCATGCCAACCTCGATCTGCCGCATGGAGCCGAACGGATGTGCAGCGTTGGAGAAATCATTCGGGCTTAGCTTTTGCATCACATCCCGCGCCTTCGGCCCCATCACGCAGAGCACCGATTCAGCCGCCGTCATATCAGTGATCACCGCGAAAGCCTCACCGACATGCCGCCGCAGCCAAGCCAGATCGCGCTGCAAGGTCGCCCCCGGCACCACGGCCAGATAAGCGGTTTCCGACAGCCGCGTCACGGTCAGATCGCTTTCAATGCCGCCCTTCTGGTTGAGCATTTGCGTGTAGACGATCCGCCCCACGGCCACATTCATTTCCGCTGCACAAACCCGGTTCAGCAAGGCGCAGGCGTCGCGGCCCTCGATGCGGATCTTGCCGAACGAGGTCATATCAAAGAAGCCGACGCCATTTCGCACGGCCAGATGCTCGGCCTTCTGATTCTCAAACCAGTTCTGCCGCTTCCAGCTATAGCGATACTCCCGCTCTTGGCCCTCATTGGCGAACCAATTCGCGCGCTCCCAGCCCGCCACTTCGCCGAACACCGCACCACGGGCTTTCAGATGTTCGTGCAAGGGCGTGCGCCGCACCCCGCGTGCGGTTTCGACCTGACGGTAGGGGAAGTGATCGGCGTAAAGCAGGCCCAAGGTTTCGGTCACCCGTTCCTTCAGATACTTACGATTCTTCTGGAACGGTTGGGCGCGGCGGATGTCAACTTCCCAGAGATCGAACGGGGCTTCGCCCTCCACAATCCAATGCGCCAAGGCCATGCCCGCGCCGCCCGATCCGGCAATCCCGACCGAGTTATAGCCCGCCGCCACCCAATAGCCGCCGAGTTCCGGTGCTTCGCCAAGGTAATAGCGGTCATCGGGCGTAAACGACTCCGGCCCGTTGAAAAACGTATGAATCCCCGCCGTCTGGAACAACGGCATGCGGTTCATCGCATCCTCCAGGATCGGCTGGAAATGGTCCCAATCCTCGGGCAAGGTGTCGAACATGAAATCTTCGCGGATGCCGTTCATGCCCCAAGGCTTGGCTTTCGGCTCGAACGCGCCGATCATCATCTTGCCCGCGTCGGACTTATAGTAAGCACATTCGTCCGGCACCCGCAGCACCGGCAAATGGCCAAGGCCCTGAATAGGCTCGGTGATCAGATAGAAATGCTCACAAGCGTGCAACGGCAAGGTGACACCCGAAGCCTCCGCCAGATCACGGCCCCACATGCCGCCGCAGTTCACCACCACATCCGTCGCGATATGGCCCGGCTCTCCATCGGCACCCATATAATCGACGCCCGTAACCTTGCCCCCAGCCTTGGTGACGCCCACAACCTTGGCATGCTCGAAAATCTGCGCGCCCCGCATCCGCGCGCCTTTGGCCAAAGCCATGGTGATATTGGCCGGATCGCACTGGCCATCCAGCGGCAGATGCACCGCGCCCACCACGTCGGCGACGTTCAGATGCGGATACATCGCCTTGACCTCATTGGGCGAAATCTCGGCCACATCGACATCGAAAATCCGCGCGACAGTTGCTTGGCGTAGGAGTTCCTCGTGCCGCGCTTCGGTCAGCGCAACCGAGATACTGCCCACCTGCCGCATCCCGGTCTCAACCCCGGTTTCGGCGGCCAAGTTCACATAGAGATCCGCCGAATACTTTGCCAGCCGGGTCATATTGGCCGAACCGCGCAACTGCCCGATCAGCCCCGCCGCGTGCCAAGTGGTGCCCGAGGTCAGTTGCTTGCGCTCCAACAGCACCACATCGGTCCAGCCCATTTTGGCCAGATGATACGCCACCGAGCAGCCTGAAACCCCGCCGCCAATCACCACCGCCCGCGCTTTGTTCGGAACCTGAGCCATCACTTGTCTTTCATCTTGGCAAAAATACTCTTGGGGTGCGGGGGCTAGCCCCCGCTCCGTCATCAATCACGCGCGAATGCGCTCATTCTTTGCATCCCACAGCGGCGCATCTGCCTGCACCACGGCTGGATAGCGCTGCCCGAAAATCTCCACCTCCACCGCCTGCCCCGGCAGGTTCAGATCGGCCCGCAACATGCCCAGCCCGATGCAAGCGCCGACGCGGTGACCGTAATAGCCGCTGGTGATTTCACCCACCACCGTATCGCCCGCCCAGATCGTTGACATATAGGGCGGGTCCTGATCGCCCGCCTCGATCAGCAAGGTGCAGAACCGCTTGCCCACACCGCGCTGTTTTTGCGCCAGCAGAGCCGCCTTGCCGGGGAAATCCTGCGGCTTGTCGAATTTGATGAAGCGATCGAGGCCACCCTCCAGCAAGGTGTAATCGGTGGAAAGATCGCCTTTCCACGCGCGATAACCCTTTTCCACCCGCAAGGAGTTCAGCGCGAACATGCCGAACGGCACCGCACCCCCAGCCAAGATCGCATCATAAATCGCCGGCATCCGCGCGGGGGTGGCATGCACCTCCCAGCCCAATTCTCCGGCAAAGCTGACGCGGAAAAGCGCGCAATCCTGTCCTGCCACGACAGCGGGTTGCACCGACAGCCAAGGCGCGCTGAGGTCAGCTTCGGTCAGCCCCGCCAAAAAGTCGCGCGATTTCGGTCCGGTGACAATCAGGCAGGTGAAATCATTGGTGCGGTCGCGGAAAGTCAGCCCGGCGGCCATGTCGCGGCGCAGCCAATCGGCGTCATGGCTTTGCGCCACGGCGGCGGTGATCAGGGTGAAGGCATCCTCCTCGCGCCGCACCACCGACATTTCGGTCACGATTCGGCCTTGATCATCGGGGAAATACGCCAGACCCATCCGGCCGATCTTTGGCAAAGCGCCCGAGATGCGGCCCGCCAACCACTCTGCCGTCCCCGGCCCTTCGACCTCAAACCGCGAGAAACCGGGCAGATCGAGCACGCCCACGCCATCGCGCACTGCTTCACATTCTGCCTTCACTGCACCGAACCACGGGCCTTCACGATTCCATGTGCGCTGCGCATCCTCAGACACATCATCACCCGGACGGGCGTACCACAAAGGCCGCTCCCAGCCGTTGAACGGGCCAAACTGCGCACCTAACGCTGCCGTGCGGTCGTGCAGCGGTGACAGTTTCTTGCCGCGCCCTTCGCCCCAGACATGATGCGGGAAGTGGATGGCGTATTCGTGGCCATACACCTCCATGCCTTTGGCAACGCAGTAGTCCTGATCTTCAAATCCTGTGAAACGGCGTGGATCACAGGACCACATGTCCCATTCGGTGGCACCTTGGGTGATCCACTCGGCCAGAACCTTGCCGGCACCCCCGGCCTGACAGATGCCAAAGGTGAACACGCAAGCCTCATAGGCGTTCGGCACCCTCGGCATCGGGCCGATCAGCGGGTTGCCGTCGGGGGTGTAGGGGATCGGGCCGTTGATCACTTTGGTCAGCGGAGCCGTCTCCAGCAGTGGCACGCGGGCCATGGCGTCAGTGATATACCACTCCAACCGCTCCAGATCGTCAGGGAACAGTTGGAAGCTGAAATCTTCGGGGAACGGATCATCCTTGGTCACCCAATGGGCTTTGCCGTTCTTCTCATAGGGGCCAAGGTTAAAGCCATTTTTCTCTTGCCGCAGGTAGTAGCTGCTGTCGACATCACGCAGCAGTGGCAGCTTGTGGCCGACGGCTTTGGTACGGGCCTCGACCTCGGGGATGGTGTCAAACAGCATATATTGATGGCTCATCACCATCATCGGCACCTCGCGGCCAAACCATTTGCCGACTTCGCGGGCGTAATAGCCCGCTGCGTTGACCACGATTTCGCAGCGAATATCGCCTTTATGGGTTTCGACCACCCATTCCTCGCCCTCACGCCGCACGCCCGTCGCCGGGCAAAACCGTTCAATCCGCGCGCCCATCTGCCGCGCGCCCTTCGCCAAGGCTTGGGTCAACTGCGCCGGGTCAATGTCGCCGTCATAGGGGTCATACAAAGCCCCCACCAGATCATGGGTCGCAATGAAGGGATAAACCTCGGCAATCTGATCCGGCGTCAGGATCTTCAGATCCATGCCCTGATAGCGGCCCATGCCGACGACACGCTGAAACTCCTGCAAACGCTCCTGAGTGTGCGCCAACCGGATCGAGCCGGTGACATTGTAATTCATCGGATAATCGACCGCATCGCCCAAGCCGCGATAGAGTTCCGCCGAATAGCGCTGCATGTTCATCACAGACCAAGACGACGAGAACGTCGGTACATTGCCTGCCGCGTGCCAGGTGGAGCCTGCGGTCAACTCATTCTTCTCCAGCAAAACGCAATCGGTCCAGCCCGCCTTGCACAGATGGTACAGGCTGGAGGCACCGACAGCACCGCCCCCGATGATAACAACGCGCGCGGTTTTGGGAAAATCAGACATGCTTGGCTCCGGGTATTGCACCACCCTTATCAGACGGCGGCTTTGCGCTTTCAATTCCCCCAAAGCCGCGCTATTGATCGAGTGAACCGATCAGCGCAAAACATCGGACGCATAGCAGCGGAGCAGACCATGCAAATCGAACTTCTTGATACGTTCCTTGATCTTGTGGAAACCCGCAGCTTTCACCGCACCGCCGATCGGCTGGATGTGACGCAATCCACCGTCTCGGCCCGCGTGCAAACGCTGGAGGCCGCGGTAGGCGCGCGGTTGTTCACAAGATCGCGCGCCGGCACCGATCTGACCACCGAGGGCCTGCGGTTTGAGACCCATGCCCGGATGCTGCGGCGCGACTGGAATGAGGCCAAGCGCGCCGTGGCCCCTACAGGCGAATCCGCTGTCATCATGCGTTTGGGTATCCAGAATGATCTGGCCGACGCGTTTATCGGTGATCTGCTGGCCGATTTCCGGCGGATGTTTCCGCAAATGGCCTTCTACATCGAGCCGGATTATTCCGCGCAGATGTGTGCTGATATCGTCGCAGGGGTGCATGATTTCGCGGTGCTGTTCACGCCGAAACCGCATCCCGATCTGCATTTCGTAACTTTGGCCGACCTGCCCTATCGTCTGATCAGTTCGGATGCCACGACGCGGGCCGAGATCAAGCTGGAGACCTATATCTCGGGCCATTTCTCGGCAGCTTTCGAGCAAGCCCACCGCACCGCCCTGCCCGAGTTGATTGGCGCACCCCTGTCGGTTGGCCAAAGCTCGACAATCGCCTCGCTGCTGCTGGCCACTGGCGGATCAGGGTTTGTGATGGCTGAGAAAGCCGCTGAAATGGTCGCGACCGGACGCTTCAAATACGTGGCCGATGTCGAAGCCATCGACCAGCCGGTGTTTGCGGCGATGCATTTGCGCCAGCGGGTGTCAAAGGCCCACCGCAAGCTGACGCGGATGCTGGCCAAACGCTTCCTGCGCAGCAGCGATCCCGCGCGGGGCTAAGCGTTCAGGGGTATATCCAACGCCGCCCCGGACTTGATCCGGGGCCTGCTGCATCTTGGCTGCCGCCATGAGGCCCCGGAGTACGTCCGGGGCGGCGTAGTGTTAAATCCAGACCGACTGCATGTCTTAGGGTGCAATACGCGGGTTCTTAGCCAAAGCGCCCTCAACCCAGATCGGATTTGACCACGCCCGCTTGCCCGCCGCGTCAATCACCGCCACCCGCAACCATGGCGAGTTGTTCAGCCGTGCCAGCGGCACCTCGGCGCGGGTCAGCGAATGGCCATGCACCGCCTTCGCCCCGGTGCCATGCCCGATCGCCACAACCGAAACCACCGCCGAACATTCAACGACGACGTGATCACCCTCAATCCGCACATCGCGCAGTTCTGGCCCTTGGCTGGAGTAGAAATGGCCCGCCTTCAGGGCCGCAAGCAAAGCCTCTGGCGTGTTGGTTTCCGATTTCACCATCACCCAGCCGCCGAAGTGATCGGGTTCCGAGAAATGTGCGTCATCGGTGGCGATCATGCTCAGATGACGGCCCTCGGTCAGCAAAAGATCGGCGATGGCGAAGCCATCCGGGCGATCACATCCCGTATCGCAGCCGGTGTTATAAACCTCAACCGCGTGAGCGGCAGTGATGCTGCGGGCATCGGCCAAGGTCAGCCCCGACCATTGCGGATGCGCAATAGCGACAAACGCCCCGGCCGCAACCGCCCGCGCGGCAATCTCTGGCCCGGTTTCTTGGCCCACGACCGGAATGAAGCTGGGGCTGTTCGAGGCCGCGAAATCGGCGGGCAACCCCACCGCCAGAATATGCCACAACTCGCCATTCGCCATAGCGCCGGAATGAAGCTCTGCGCCCAAAATCGTGGTGAAACCTGGGTCGCGCATCGGCTTGGTGTCAACAACCGGATAGCCATAAATCCCGACGAAATGGTCGGTGAGTGCGATGAAATCATAGCCCTCGGCTTTATAGCGCCGACACACTTCCTCGGGCAGCAGCACGCCATCCGAACGTGTCGAATGGGTGTGCAGGTTGCCGCGCCAGAATTGGCCGGGGGCAGTGAAGGCGGGATCGCGTTGCATCAAAGGCTCCTTGCAGGTCATTGGCGGCACTTTAGTCAAGCAGCCGTGACAGTCCAGTGACGGCGGGGTGGGTTTGGAAAGGCCCCAGGCGCGCAGGCAAAGCCGTTACCCACGCCCGATATACGGCATGTCGCGCGCCATGATCGTCAGGAACGGCACGTTCACCTCCAGCGGCAGATTGGCCATGTGCAGCACGGCACCCGCCACATGCGCCACATCCATCACCGGCTCGACCGCGACTTGCCCGTTGGCCTGCATCACGCCTTTGGTAAAGCCCGCCGCCATATCGGTCAGCGCATTGCCGATGTCGATCTGCCCCGCTGCGATGTCAAACGCCCGCCCGTCCAGCCCCAGCGTGCGGGTAAGGCCAGTCACCGCATGTTTCGACATGGTGTAAGGCGCGGAACCGGGGCGCGGCACATGCGCCGAGATCGAGCCGTTGTTGATGATCCGCCCGCCACGCGGGTTCTGGTGCCGCATCAGCCGAAACGCCGCCCGCGCGCATAGAAACATGCCGGTGATGTTGGTATTGGACACCGCCAGCCATTGCTCGACCGAGATTTCGTCAATCGTTGCCGCCGGGGCCGAAATGCCCGCGTTGTTGAACAGCACATCCAGCCGGGACAGCTTGGCAAAGGCGGCATCGACCTCTGCCGGGTTGGTCACATCAGCGGCGAGCAGCAAGGCAGGCTGGCCATCTGCCGTTTCGGCCAATACCTCGGCGCGGCGTCCCATCAGCGCCACGGTCCAACCCGCCGCAAGAAAAGCCCGCGCCGTCGCCCTTCCAATCCCCGAACCCGCCCCGGTGATCAGAATGGTTTTGCGGTCGCTCATCTTGGCACTCCCGTAGCGGTTTGGCTGAACACTAACCGGGCATCAGAAAAGGGCAAGCAGAGCGAACACCCATGTCGCGATATAGCCCAGTCCCATCACCGCCACCGCAGCCGAGCCCGTATCTTTCGCAGCCTTGGCAAGTGGGTGTTTTTCGGTTGAGATATAGTCGATCGTCGCCTCAATCGCCGAGTTCACCAGCTCTAGCGCCAACAGCAGCAGACCCTGCGCCACGATCAGCGCGCAGGCCCACAGCGGCGGACGCAAGATCGCCAGCGCCACCCAAGCCGCCAGATTGACCCCCACCCATTGCCGCAGACTTTTCTCTTCGCGCCAGCCATGCCGCCAACCATCCCAAGAATACCCGGCGGTGCGTAAAATCCGGCGGCCTTCCTCGGCAAGCTTCATCGCAAGGCTCCGCTTTGGGAAAGGTGGAAATGGTGCCCCCATCAGGCGTGCAGACGGGAAATCGAACACCTCAAATGTATATCATATCAACGCTTTAGAACTTTCCGCGCCCTCGATTGTGGACCTAACGTGGCCTTGTTTGTGGACCTCAGAAAGTCTCCGGTCAAGCGTTGTCTTTTGGCGTCATCAAGAACAATCGCCGCTTCTGCGTGGCGAATTTTTATGAACACTTATCCGGTCTCCTTGATGGCGAGTATTGCTCTCAAAAGACCGGAACGAAACCGGGACAGGTCCAGACCGTCATCAGGACCAAGCGGAACCACGTTTACGCCTACGACCCCCAGCCCGAGGACGCCTTTGTGTACACGTGGCTGATGGGGTCGGAGAAACGCCACCTGCTGACCACAAGGACCATTGACCAGTATCAAGCGGCGGTGGACTGGGCTGTGGGCATGGCGGACCAGATGGCGAACCCTATCGAGGTCGTCACGGTCAGCGGGGTGGAATACCTCAAGCGCAACAGGGATGCTCTTGAAGCGCACCTAGACAACCCTGCGCCCCGCTGGTCGTCATACAAGCACAAGCTTAAGCGCAAGTATGGCTTGGACATTGATGCGCCGGACGAAAAACACGGCGGGCCATTTGAAGGAACTCACTCGCGCTACATTTTGAAATCCCGCGTCACCTTAGCACAGGGGGAGAGCGCATGACCGTCTTGCAACTCGCCCGCTTGCGCCGTGCATTGGGGGTTTCTGCCCCTCTTGCCATGCTGCTGGCATCGCTAATCTATGGGGAGGGCCGGGAATGACCGAGGCACATATTTTGACCCAAGCGCTGGGTGGCGAATGGCGGGGCAATAGTGGGCTTGCGCCTTGCCCGGTCTGCCAGTCCGAGCGCCGCGCCGATCAACGCGGGCTTTCGATCCGGGCCGATGGCGGGGCATTGCTGGCGTTCTGCCACAAGAGCGGCTGCGATTTTCGCGATATTGTGCGGGCAGCGGGACTGCCGCGCGATGCCCTGCGCATAGATCCACAAGCCGCACGGGAAGCCGATGCCAAGCGCGAAGCCTATGCCGTTGAACAACTCACCAAGGCGCGGCGGCTCTGGGCGACCTGTAAGCCTCTGGCTGGCACCAAGGGTGAAGCCTACCTACGCGGGCGCGGTATCACCTGCCCGTTGCCGCCGTCGCTTGGCTGGGCCGCTGATGCCTTCCACGCGCCCAGCGCACGCTGGCTGTCGGCAATGGTGGGGGACGTGTCCACGGGGGGCGTGCATCGCACCTATTTTGAAAAGTCGGGCATTCGCCTGCCCAAGACTGCAAGCCCCAAGATGATGCAAGGCCCCTGTGCAGGCGGCGCTGTGGCGCTGTCAGAGGCACCGGGGCCGTTGGTGGTGTGTGAGGGCATAGAAACGGGCCTGAGCCTTCTCAGCGGGCTTCTGGCGAGTCCTGCGACGGTTTGGGCGGCGCTGTCCACCTCTGGCATGAAAGCCCTCGCCCTGCCCAAGCCCCCCTGCGAATTGATCGTGGCGACGGATTCCGATGATGCCGGGGCCGGATGGCAGGCGGGCAATGCCTTGGCCGAGCGCGCGGCGGCTCTGGGCTGGGCCGTCTCAATGCTGCCCGCACCTGCGGGGATGGATTGGAACGACGCCCTTCGCGGGGGGATTGCAGCTTGAACCTGCCGCAGCCAATCCCCTTTACACCGCAGGCCGGGGCCTCGCCGCTGTCCTATGATTTTCAGGCATGGCAAGAGATTGACCCGGCCCAAATCCCCCGGCTGCGGTTTGTCTATGGCGACACCTTCGCGGCGGGATACCTGAGTGTCACCTTCGCCGCCCCCAAGACAGGCAAGAGCCTCTTGGCGCTGTCCGAGGCGATAGACGCCGCCACCGGGCGCGGGTTTCTGACAGGCAAGCCCACCGCGCCGATCAAGGTTTTGTATTACAATGCCGAGGATGAATTAGCCGTCATTCAGGGCCGGGTGGCTGCGGTGTTGCAGGCATGGCAAATCCCGCAAGCCGAAATCACGGGGCGGCTGTTCGCGGTCTCGGGGGTATCGGCTGAAAGCCCTGTCGTTTTGATCAGGGGCGAGAAAGGCGACATTGCCGAAACCGCATTCCAGGCGCTTTCCCATCTGATCAAGCGGGAAGGTATTGCCCTCGCCATATTCGACCCGCTGCAGGACCTGAGCCATAGCCCCGAGACAAACGAGGTTTTCCGGGCGCTGGGCGGGCGCATCCGGGCGCTGGCGTCCGACACCGGGGCCGCTATCGGGCTTGTCCACCACACGCGCAAGCCTTCCCCCGGCATCGCGCCAATCTGAATTGGCTGTTTGACCCCCGCACCGCATGGCAGCGCCGGGAACCGCTGTTCATGCCTAAGCAAGGCATGGCCTCGCCACCGTCCGAGATAGCCCGCCTGTTTGCAGACTGGACAGCCGCACGCGCAGCCTTAAACCTTCGGGCGAAAGATGGGCGCTTTGATAACGAGCCTGACCCGCACTTTGAAGCCATGATGCGGGCAGAGGATGCGATGATGCTTTTCCCGGCAAAGACGCCTGCCGATCTGGCTATGAAGATTTACGCGGCGCACACTGGCGATGTGGTTGATCGCTGCCCCGAGTATGAGCCGCTGTTTCAGGAAATCGTGGCGCTTGTGGGGATGCCGCAGAAATAGCACCGGGGTTCAACTCATTCGGAGCAAATGCTGGTGTATGACCCTAAGATTACCCTAATGTTTTTCGGCCATCCTATGGAGTGTTAGCCCCGCCCAGCGCTGGGCTTTCGCATTGCTAAGCAGGCAAAAATAGGGCGCGCCAGATCGAGGGTACTTTCCGGCGCGCCTTGTAACCTACTACAAACTGAAAGCACTTATCTTGCTGACAAGGGGGTAACCTGCATGGCCAGCCTTAGTTCCCGCTTGATCGAGATATTGCGGAACTCGGGCGGCTCTGTGCTTGCGCCCAAGGCCGGGGGCGGTGATATCTCCTGCGCTTTCGCACCGGGGAACCGCATGCCGGGTTTCGTTCGCACTGAGTGCAACGCTGAAAGGGGGGATGGGTGAGCCGATCCAGACTGACAGGAACCTTAGAAAACCTGAGATTGCCCGGGTCGATGACGCACCGCGCAAGTTAACAAATGTTGACTTTCTAAGGCGCGGGCGAGCTTCAGAAAACTTGAGTTTCCGCCAACCGCCGCATGTTAGGAAATCTTAGGATGCCGCTGCGCAGAGCGAACCTGTCAAAACCTGTCATTGAGAAGAGGTAGCGCGCGGGTTTAGCGTCGCGCAGAAATCCCCATCTTTAAGCTTTCATCGCTTTGTCTTCTTTCCTTTTCGCCGCTTGGTATTCCTTCCAGACAAACGCGCCAGCGTCAGTAACGCTTTCATTTTTATGGCGCTGTAGAAAGTAGAGCCGGAACTCGTTCCAGTTTGCTGCGTCGGGTAGTTCTGGATCGGCCAGCGCAAGGCGTACGAAATCGCCCTTCGCGTCATACTCCGTTTTGCGGAGCTCTAAAAAGAGCTTGAACTTCATGACGTGCCTCCCATGTCTCGCGCAAGGTAGAGTAAAACAGGCATTGTTGATACCCCAGTAGGGGCCGCGATGTGCATTGCTCGGGCAACCTTAGTTCGTGGGTTAAGCGAAGCTGACCTTACGTGGGAACTATCTTCTACATTCAAAGTTCTCCTGTGAGGCGCGCGCTCATGATGCATGGGCTTTAGTCCGGGATTACAACATGCAGGAAATATCCGTGTACCAAGCCAAATTTTTTGTCATGTTCGCCCAGCCTAGGGTGACATCCGCAGACCTGAATTACTGTGGGGAATGACCCTGTCGCGGAGCTTTTAGTGGCGATTGCTGCTCAGGATCGAGAGGCCTTTCGGCATCTCTATTTTAGAGCAAGCGATAAGCTTTTTGGCGTGTTGATGCGGATACTCGGCACCAGAGGGGAGGCAGAGGATGCGTTGCAAGAAATTTTCATCCGCGTTTGGTGTAAAGCCGGTCAATTTGATGCGACGAAGGGCCGGGGCATGACTTGGTTGCACTCATTAGCGCGCCATCATGCGATTGATAGGATAAGGTCGCGGCCATGGTTAGAATATGACAATAGTGCCATAGACTTAGTTTTGGACACCACCTTGAGCGCCGAGACCCGCATGATTGCAATTGGTGACGTCAGACGGATGCAAACGTGTCTCGGTTGTCTTACTGCGACCGAAGCGGCGATGGTGCGTGGAGCTTACTTGGGTGGCCATTCGTATCTAAATCTGGCCCACAGCTTTGATATGCCCTTAAACACGGTGCGCACGACACTTCGCCGCAGCCTGCACAAGGTGCGGGAGTGTATGGCCCGTGGAACAGTTTAGACAGACGATCTAGCCTCAAACACCGAGGCGGAGAAGTGGCGCGCATGTTGACACAGCTCACGCCGCCCTGTCCGAGTGCGTGTCAGCGAATGTTAGTCTCGCCGCCGCACTTCGGCCGCGCAGCATGTTATCAAATGTTAAGGTTGCATATGCGCTGGGCGAACCTGAGAAAACCTCAAATGCGGTATTTGCGCAGAACTACGCGCGCGGGCGCGGGTGGGGTGTTAGGCCGAGTGCCGCGAATTGCCGCATCGGGCAAGCAATCCACCCTAACGACGCGCAAAAGGTGGGTCTAGGGGTGGATAGAAACCTATCCAAGAAAGCCAACCATATGTTTATAAACGATAATATAAGAAATTTTGGTGCCCCCATCAGGATTCGAACCCGAGACCCCCTGATTACAAATCAGGTGCTCTACCAGCTGAGCTATAAGGGCAGTTCCCTTCAAATATCGGCAGGCGCGGTCGGGTGCAAGGGGGTTGCTTGGGATATGCTATCTTGTGGCGCGAACCAGCAGCGCCACCGCCGCAAGGCCCATGACGGTAACGATCAGGGCGGCGGGGGCGGCTTCACCGATGCGCTCCAGGCTGGCGAGTTCATAGACTCGCGTGGCTAAGGTGTTGAAATTGAACGGGCGCAGCAGCAAGGTTGCGGGCAGTTCCTTGACACATTCGACAAAGACCAACAGCAGCGCGGTCAGAACCGACCCCCGCATCAGCGGCAGATAGACATCGCGCAAGGTGCCACCGACCCCGCGCCCCAAACTGCGCGCGGCCATCGGCAGTGACGGTGAAATCCGCCCGAAGGCCGAATCCACCGCGCCCTGTGCGATGCCGAAGAACCGCACGAGGTAGGCCAGCACGATCGCCGCAGCCGTTCCGGTCAGCATCAGGCCGGGGTCGTGGCCGGTCAGCGCCAGCACCAGATCGGCGACACGGTGATCCAGCGCTGCGAGCGGCACCAGCAAGCCGACCGCCAGCACGGCCCCGGGCATTGCATAGCCCAAGGTAGTCAGTGGCAGCACGCTGCGCGCAAGGCTGCGCCCCGCCATCCGCACGCCGTACACCAGAAACAGCGCCGCCGAGACGGTCAGCGCCGCCGCAATGCCGCCAACAATCACCGTGTTCAGCGCAGCCTGCAACAGCCCCGGTGCCAACCACATCTGCGGCTTCGCCAAGGCATGACCCAGCATCACCGCCGTCGGCAGCACAAAGCCGAGCAGAAACGGCACCAGACACAGCGCCGTCGCGGTCCAAGCCCAGACCCCATGCAACTGGATCGGCGTCACCGGGCGGCTGGCGCGGGTTGGACGGTGAAAGCGCGCGTTGCGGCGGCTGACATATTCGATACTCAAAAGCACCAGCACCAGAGATAGGATCACCCCCGCGATCTGCGCAGCCCCGCCCGCATTGCCGCCGTTCAGCCAGGTTGAGAACACTCCGGTGGTCAGCGTCTGCACGCCAAAGGTGGATACCGTGCCAAAATCGGCCACCGTCTCCATCATCGTCAAGGCAACGCCCGCCGCAATCGCTGGGCGCACCAAAGGCAGGCCCAGCCGCCAGAACATCCCCCACGGCCCCAGACCCAAGGATCGCGCCACCTCGTAACTCGCGCCCGATTGCTCGCGCAGGGCAGCACGGGTCATCAGGTAAACATAGGGATACAGCGCTGCTGAAAGCACCAGAATGGCGGCAGGTTCTGAGTTGATCTCGGGAAACCAATAGTCGCGGGCGTTCTTCCAGCCAAAAGCCCCGCGCAGCGCGATCTGCAACGGCCCTGCGTAATCCAGAAAATCCACCAGCGCATAGGCCCCGACATAGGCCGGGATCGCCATCGGGAACAGCAGTGCGTAATCCAAGCTGCGGCTGCCGGGAAAGCGGTACATCACCACCAGCCACGCAGCCCCCGCCCCCATAGCTGCCGACAGCAGGCCCACGCCGAGCATCATCCGCAACGTCGCCGTAAAATAGCGCGGCAACACGGTGGACAGCAGATGCGGCCAGATGTTTTCGGTCGGATGAAACGCGATCCACACCACCGCCAGCATCGGCACCAGCACGATGCCGCCGACCAGCAGCGCACCCAGCGACCAGATATCAAACTGCAGCGCTTTGATCCGCAGCCAGCGCGGGCGAAGGCGGGATTTCTGACTGTTTTGCAAGGGCATCATCCGCGCCAGATAACGGAAAGCTGTTTCCCTGTAAAGAAAACCGACTATAGTTGCGCCAACAAGAACAAGCAGGCAGGCCACCCCCCGATGCGGATCGTCTATCACCTTGGCGCGCACTTCACCGATGAAGAGCGGCTTCTGAAATGTCTTTTGAAAAACCGCGAGGTGTTGGCCGAGCATGGCATCGTGGTGCCGGGGCCGAAACGCTACCGCAACCTGTTGCGCGACACCGCCATCCAACTGAAAGGCAACACCGCCAGCCGCGACACGCAGGCGCTGATCCTTGATAAGATCATGGAAGAAGATGTCGCCGACCGCATGGTTTTGTCTTGGGACAGCTTTCTGTCGCTCGCACCTTGGGCGCTCGATGGCACGCTTTATCCGGCGGCGGGCGAGCGGGTGCGCGCCTTCAGCCAGATTTTCCCTGAAATTGAGGCAGAGTTCCATCTTGCCATCCGCAACCCTGCGACTTTCTTGCCGGCTTTGTTGAAAAAACTGCCGAACAAAACCTATGCCGAGTTTATCGGCAAGGCCGATATCTTCCAACTGCACTGGTCGCAGGTGGTGCAGCGGATTTTGACGCTTAACCCCGGCGTGGCGCTGACGATTTGGTGTGATGAAGACACCCCGCTGATTTGGCCCGAAGTTTTGCGCACCGTCGCAGGGCTGCCCGATGATGTGATGCTGGAAGGCGCGGATGATCTGCTGGCCACGCTGATGTCGGGCGAGGGCCTGACCCGGCTGCAAAGCTATCTTGAAAGCCATCAGCCCGGCTCGGTGATGCAATGGCGCAAGATCGTCTCGGCTTTTCTGGATAAATTCGCTTTGCCGGATCGCATCGCCACCGAGGTCGAAATGCCCGGCTGGACCGAAGCGACCGTGGCCGAGCTGACTCGGCTTTATGAGGAGGATGTCTACCGCATCAGCCATATGCCGGGGGTGGATTTCATCACGCCTTGAGATCGGGTGCCCCTGTGTCGGCGTCGATTGGGGATTTCACACCCCCAAACCTCTGTGGGATATTTGAGCACAGAGGATGACAATTTTAGCGAGAACTCGCTTGGAATCTGTTCCGATAACCGAACCCCCTCTTGTGACGGAAGCGTGGTAAACTCCAAATCAGGACGCAGACGCGCGCAGTTTCAGGCGTCTGATGATCTTGGCCGCGCACCGCCTGTGCCCGCAGACCGCTAAACTGACATTTCAGTAAACAGCCACCAGTGGCGGTCAGCCACAATCCATTCGGGAGGAAGAAATGCGTGTGAAGACACCAAATGAACTCCGTGATCTGGTGCGCGGGGAAGTGATTATTGAAAGCGACGCTGCGTACGAGCGCACCCGTTCGGTCCACAATGGCATGATCGACAAGCGATCCGCCGTGGTTGTACGCGTGATGAACGCCGGTGATGTGATCGCCTCGGTAAACCAGGCAAGCGACAATGGCCACAAACTATCGGTCAGGGGCGGTGGACATGGTGGCCTTGGCTTCGGCACCAACGATGGCGGGGTTGTGATTGATTTTTCAAAGATGCGCGGCGTCAGGGTTGAGCCAAATTGCATGACAGCCAGAGCCGAGGGGGCGCAATCTGGGGCGATTTCAACGCCGCAACCAGTGCGTTTGGCCTTGCCACGACGAAGGGATCATCTCCACGACCGGGATTGCCGGCCTGACGCTGGGCGGTGGTATCGGATATCTGACGCGTGGTCACGGTCTTTCGATGGACAATCTGGTGTCGGTCGATGTCTGGTGACGGCCGATTTGGTGACGGCCGATGGCAAGATGCTTGTTGCCAGCGAGACCGAGAACGCGGACCTGTTCTGGGCCATTCGCGGCAGAGGCGGCAACTTTGGCGTGTGCACCTTGCTGGAGTATAAACTCCAGCCGGTCAAGAATGTGTACTGGGGGCCGATGTTCCATGAGGTCAGCGAGGCCGCGAATATTATGCGTTTCTGCCGCGATCATATCAAGGACGCGTCCGAGCAGATGGGCGATTTTCCAGCCTTTCAGATCGCGCCGCCGCTGCCCTTCATCCCCGAAAACCGGCACGGTGACATGTTTGTGGCGATGGTCGCCTGCTGGTCTGGTGATCCCGCCGAAGGCGACCGCCAGTTCAAAGCGTTTCACGATCTCGCCGAAGCGAAGGCCGAGATGGTGGGACCGGTCCCCCATCCGGTGATCAACCGTGCCTTCGACGGCCTTTTCCCGCCGGGAATCCGTCAGTACTAGACGGGCGATTTCATCAAGGAATTGAAGGATGGTGCGATCGCGGCGCATGTCCAGCACGCACCGAACGCGATCTCGACCATGCACCTATATCCGATCAATCGAGCCTGCCATAGGGTGGCGTCGGATGCCACCGCGTTCGGGCATCGCGACGCTAACTTTTCCATGGTGATCCTTGCGGCATCGTCATATCCCGCAGGTGACGCGGCCAATACAAGGTGGGTGCGCGACTGCTCCGACGCAGTCGCGCCGCATTTGGAGGTTGGAGGCTATGTCAACTTCATGGATGACGATGAGGCAACGCCAGCCCGCGCCAATTATGGCACCAACTTTGACCGGCTGGTGAAGATCAAGCGCCAGTATGACCCCGACAACGTCTTCAGGGTCAACCAGAACATCGCACCCTGAAAGATTGCGAAACTGAAACTGGCAGTTGTGTCTAAGTTTGAGCAGATTTTGTGGGGATCATCGCCAAACGAAAACCGGGCAGCGCCAGCGCACAACCTGGATTTTGTTCTTAAGTCCGATCGCCCGTGGCAGCGGTTACTGCATCCCCAACGCGGATTTATACATCTCGATGATCGCTTCTTCTTCGGCGATCTCATCGGGCTTGCGCTTGCGCAACGCGATCACCTTGCGCATGACTTTGGTGTCATAGCCCCGGCCCTTGGCCTCGGCGAACAGCTCTTTTTCCTGCTCGGCCACGTCCTTTTTCTCGGACGCGAGTTGCTCGGCGCGCTCGATGAACTGGCGCAGCTCGTCGGCGGTCACGGTATAGGCGGCGGTTACATCATTCATCGCGGGGGCTCTTTTGGTTTGGGTTTGGCTGTTCCTACAGGGCGGGGCTTGCAGGATCAAGCGGGCCTGCGAAGGCTTGCAAGGCTTTGCCAACGGCGTTACCGCAGGTGCAGGTTTTAAGGGAGGCAGCAATGCATATCGTGATCGGGATCGGGACGGCGCTGACCCTGTTGGGTATCGTCGGGCTGGCGTGGTGCATCAAGCTGGTGCTGGGCATCAAGCGACATGCTTTGGCCGATGATCAGGCGCGGATCGCGATGCAGCGCGTGGTGGCGTGGAACATGGGCGCGCTGGCCGTATCATTTCTCGGGCTGATCATGGTCGTCGTCGGGGTGATTCTGGCCTAATCGGCGCTGTTGAGCGAGCCAAAATCCCGGCCATCGGCGATCAAGCGATCAAACAGCGCATCGGGGGCGTAAATCTGCGGTGCCGCTTCTGCGCGTTTGTGCAGATCGGCGCGCAATACCAACAACCCGCGCCTGTCGGCCTGAAACAGCGGCCCGCCCCGCCAACGCGGGAACATCCCGTGCAGCACCGCAGCCGCATCCACATCCAGCGGCCTGCGTGCCACCCCTTCGCTGATCAACCGGGCCGCCTGATTGGCCAAAGCGGCGAGGCAGGCATCCAGCACCCGCTTGGCGTCGGGCGGTGGCGCAGGCAGTGGTCCGCGTGCCGAAACCCCGATCCCGAACGAGCCAAGCGCCGCCGCAATCACCGGACGCGCCATACCCTCAGCCTCCAGCTGCGCGATGGCCGCCGACAATGCCGCGCGCAGGCGGCGGTCTATCGGCCCGCCCGGCCCGGTGAACACCAGCTTCCAGCCAAGCCGCCGCCCCAAAGCCAGCCCCATCGCCTGCACCGCCACCGGAGCATCCGCCCCCGCCGCAAATTCGGCCACCAGACCCGCCGCCAGCGCCATGCTGATCCCCACGCGCGTGCCCGCCCCGCGCGCAGGCAAAGCCCCCAGTGCTATGACTGGCACAGCGGCATCCTCCAGCGGCGGCAGCGCACCCGCGTTGTTCAGCACCAGATCAACGCCACTGATCGCCGCCGATCCCGTGCTCAGTCGCGCCCAATCGGCATCGCGCGCTTCAGCAGTCAGCCGCCCCGCTGTCACCGCCGCCTCTTGCCGCGACGCGATTTTCTGCAACGCAGCCACCAGCGCCTCACGCGAGGGGTCGATCAGACTGACCCGCAACCCGGCCGCCAAAGCTTGGCCCACCAGTTCTGCCGCAGGCTCTGCCGCGCCCCACACCGCAAGGCTGGCAAGTTTGCCTGTCCCGAAACTGGCCAGTGCTGCAGGTGGCAAAACCGCCCGCCGCTCGGCATAAAACGCATGGCGCAGCCCCTGCGCTTCGGGGGTGTTCACCAAGGCATTATAGGCCGCCGCCTCAAAACCAAGCCCTTGTTGCAATGGCAAAAGCTGTGCGGCCTCGACACAGTCGATCAGCCGCAAAGGTGCCGGCAGGGGCGAACCGGCGTAGCGCGCCCGTGCCGCCACAATCGCCGCCTGATAGGCCTTGCCATCGCGCAAGCCGTCGCGCCGATCCGAGGTTTTCAAAGGTGCAGCCCCGTTCAACGCCACCGCCATGGTTTCGGCAAAAGCGCAAGCCTGCGCCCGCAGATCACCCTCTACCACCTGATCCAGCAGACCGATGGTCAGCGCTTGCGCAGCTGTCAGCGTTGCAGGCTCCAGCATCAGTTTCAACGCCGCCGCGGCCCCCACCAGACGCGGCAAGCGCTGCGTCGCCCCGGCCTCAGCCACCAGTCCCAGCCCGATCTCGGGGAGACCAAGCTGCGCCGCAGGGCTCGCCACCCGACCATGCGCCGCTAAAGCCAATTCCAATCCCGGCCCCAATGTGCTGCCGTTCAAGGCCACGATTACCGGCTTGGGAAAATCCTCAATCTGTTGGCAAAGCGCCGACAATCCCGGCGCTGCATGGGCTTTTCCCAATTCAGATAAATCTGCCCCGGCTGAAAACGCCGCCAGATCGGAACACATCACCACAGCGCGCAGATCACTGTCCGCGACCGCAGTTAATGCCGCCGAAAGCGTGGCGCGCAGATGCTGAGACAGCACGTTCACCGGGCGATGCGCCAAGATCAGCAGCAAAACGGCCCCTCTGCGCTCTACACGCACCGCATCCGTCAAGGCCTTGCCGTCCATACCACCCGCTCCACCAAACCGTTGCGGTATTAAGCGACCGCGCGCGGACATTGGCAATCCCAGAGCGCAATAAGCGGTGGGCCTGCGCGATTTCGGACCGTTTATTGCAGATTGGCAGATTGGCAGAATTCTTACGGGCTGGGTTCAGACGGGCAACATTCAAACCGGCATGTTGTCGAAATCGGCTTCCTCAGCGGCCCCGATAGGCTCGGCCAGCGCAGGCATCTGCCCCAAAGCCCCCGGCAGCACTTCACTCAGCGCCCGCATTTCAGCCAGCAACAGGTTCAACCCCATTGCCTGCCCCGACAGCGTGGCCGCCAGTATTTCGCCCGTCATCTCGGTCATTGCATTGGTCTTCGGCATAACATTTCCCCCTATGTGGCACAGTTGCGGCAGAACGGCGTGTCAGGCAGCACATCCAACCGGCCGGGCTCGATGTCTTGACCGCAGGTGGCGCAGATGCCGTAATCTCCGGCCTCGATCCGCGCCAAAGCCGCCTCAATCCGCCGGATTTCCAACAACCCGGCGTTGCCCATGCCTTCCAGCACCTCATCGCCCTCGCGCTCGGTGGCAAGCTCCTCCCAATCGGGCGAATGTTCGGCAACAAGCTCGGTGGAAATTCCGCTCAATCGGCTTTTCAAAGCGGCCAAACGCTGCTGCATCTGCGCCTTGTGGCCCGTGGTTGAGATCATGCGCTGTCCTTTCCTGACTGCGCCCATTCTATGCCAAAGGCACCGATCGACCTTGATGCAGGTCAACACAGGCAAATCAAAATTATTCGGACATTGCGATGTAAGCCGACGCGACTTATCCTGTCGCCTAAAGCCCAAGGAGGCCGCGATGCATCCCGACGTTCACGCTTTTTTCGACGAAGCCACCAACACCATCACTTATCTCATGCGCGAACCGAACGGCAGCGCCTGTGCGGTCATCGATTCCGTGTTGGATTTCGACTATGCTTCGGGGCGCACCGACACGCGGTCTGCCAAGGCGGTGATCGCCTATATCCGCGCAGAAGGGCTTGATCTGAAATGGATTTTGGAAACCCATGTCCATGCCGACCACCTGTCTGCCGCGCCCTATATTCAGGAAGTCTTGGGCGGTCAGATCGGCATTGGCGATCAGATCACCGTGGTGCAGGAAACCTTCGGCAAGGTGTTCAACGAAGGCACCCGTTTTGCCCGTGACGGCAGCCAATTTGACCGGCTGTTTCGTGACGGTGACAGTCTGATGATCGGCCAGATGCGCCTCGATGTGATGCACACCCCCGGTCACACCCCCGCCTGCCTGACCTTTGTGGCGAGCGACGCGGCTTTCGTCGGCGACACTTTGTTCATGCCGGATTTCGGCACCGCGCGCTGCGATTTTCCCGGTGGCTCGGCTGCGGTGATGTTCGATTCCGTGCAGCGTATTCTGACTTTGCCGGATGCCACCCGGATTTTTGTCGGCCACGACTACAAAGCGCCGGGGCGCGAGGTTTTCGCGTGGGAATCCACCGTCGGCGCGCAAAAGGCGCTGAATGTGCATGTGGGTGCCAGCCGTAACCGGGACGATTTCATCACCTTACGCGAAAAGCGTGACGCCAGCCTTGCGATGCCCCGGCTGATCATCCCCTCGCTGCAAATCAACATGCGCGCGGGTCAGATGCCCGAGGCTGAGGAGAATGGACTGTCTTACCTGAAAGTGCCGCTGAATGGTCTTTGAATTTACGGCGAAAGGGCAGTGATGCTGGATTGGCTTTGGGGCTTTGTCGGCGGTCTGATGATCGGCGGGGCGGCGGCGGTGTATTTGCTGTTCAATGGCCGGGTGATGGGGGCCTCGGGGATCATCGGCGGGCTGATGGATCGCTCTGGCTGGGGCAACTCGGCTGAGCGGTTGGTGTTTCTGGCCGGATTGATCGGCGTGCCATATCTGCTGTCGCTGCTGATCGGCGGTGAGACTCACCTAACCGGCAACTGGCTGGTTATCGTGCTGGCCGGACTGCTGGTCGGGATTGGCACAAGGCTTGCCAACGGCTGCACCTCGGGTCACGGCGTTTGCGGCATCTCGCGGCTGTCGCTGCGCGGGATTGTGGCGACGCTGATCTATCTGCTGGCGGGCGGGCTGACGATGGTGCTGCTGCGCCACCTGATCGGGGTGATCTGATGCGGCACTTGGGATTTGCCATACTGTCGGGTGGGCTGTTTGGCGCGGGTCTGCGGATTTCGGGGATGGCGGACACGCGACGCGTGCAGGGCTGGCTGGATGTTTTCGGCACTTGGGACCCGACGCTGGCCTTTGTGCTGGGCGGCGCGATCTTGCCGATGGCCGTCGCGTGGCGGGTGGCGGCGCGAAGGGAGCGCTCGTATCTCGGGCTTGCTCTGCCGCCTGCCCCAAGCCGCGATCTTGATCGCAACCTGATTGCAGGCTCGATCCTGTTCGGTATGGGCTGGGCGCTGGCGGGGCTTTGCCCTGGTCCGGCGCTGGCGTCGATCAGTTTTGGCGGCGTGGGCGGTCTGGTCTTTCTATTGGCGATGCTCGGCGGTATGGTCGCGGCACCCGCCCTGCGCGCGCGTCTTGACGGCGCCGCCCCAGCCGCCAGCCCGAGGAGCAAAATGGACATTCGCGCCCTGACCCCGACCTATGCCGTCTCGCCGCAGATCGAGCCAACCGACCTGCCCGCGATCAAGGCCGCGGGTTTTACCACCGTGATCGACAACCGCCCAGACGGAGAAATCCCCGCGCATCTTCATACCCCGCATATGAAGGCGGTGGCGGAGGCTTTGGGGCTGCATTTCATCGCCAACCCGGTGATTGGCGGGGCGCTGACGATGGAGAATGTCCGCCTGCAATCTCAAGTGATGGCCGATGCGACCGGGCCGGTGTTTGCTTATTGTGCCTCGGGGAACCGCTGTTCAGTGGTTTGGGCGCTGATGAATGCGGGGCAGAGATCGACCGATGATCTGATCCGCACCCCGGCGAAATACGGCTATAATCTGGAGCCTTTGCGCGGGCAGATCGAGGCTGTGGCGGCGGAAGCGGGCGCGGGCAAAGCCTGAGTTTCGGGATGTGTCCACGCGTGGACACGGGGCCGATGCGTGATGAATCAATGGCTTGCAGATCGTCGTTCATAAAGGCTTAACCTTTGTCCAAAGCCGGAATTTTCCAAAAAATTCCGTGTCGATTTCCGTTTCGGAAATCGGCTTCTGTCTGGTGGTTGCGACGCTCAGCCGGTCTGGCGCAGCGGTTCGGGGACCACCGAAATATCAACCCCGGCGGCCTTGCGCGCCTGCGCTTCGCCGCTGGTCAGCCGGATCGCGCGCATGCCGCGATTCTGCCCCAAGCGCCCCTCTGCCAACCTGCGGCCATCCATGCCTTCAAACTGAATCCGGTCGATCGCGGCGCGCGGCAAGGTGAGCATCTCGCCGACTTTCAGCCCCAGCACCCGGCTCAGCGACAGTGAGACCCGACTGACAACCGCATCGAGCACGCAAGCCGTCTCTTCCACCTGTTCCGCCAAAGCCTGCGCAAAGGCCAACCCGGATTGCGCCGCAGCCTCAGGGCCTGACACCGCCACAGCGGGCATCACACCCTTGCCCTCAGCAGGCAGCGCCAAGATCACCGCACCCTGCCGCGCGCCCAGACCCAAAGACAGCTCTGCCGTCAACACCCGGTAGTCGATATCCTCCAGCAGCAGCCCCAAGGGGCGCGGATCATCGAGAAAACTGGCATAGCGAAAGCTGCCCGCCCAGTGCAAATCTGCCTCTTGCGCCAAGGCCTGTTCTAACCCCTCAAGCGCTGCATCCAGCGTGGGCGCGACCATGGCGGCATCAGTGCGGGTGGGTTTGCGACTGGCAAGCGCGCTGGTCGAGACTTTGCCCAAGGTCTGTGCCTCGATCATCGCGGCAAGCACCGGCGGTGTCAGGATCAGCAGGCCCATACCTTCTGCCGGGCCTTGCAGCACCGCGATCAGCGCCTGTTGCGGCGGCAGTTCCAGCAGTTCGGCCAGAGACTGACGCTGCATCGCCAGCGTCGTCACCTCGACCGACAGGCTAAGCCTGTCCCGCGCAGCGCGCGCCAGGCCCAAGCGCCATGCCCGATCTGCCCCCGGCCCACCTTCGGCCAACAGCGCCTTGGCCGCCGCGATTTTGCGCCGAATGACGCCGTCTTGCTGTGCTTCTGCCACTTGGTTCCCCTGATCGGACCGCCCTGTGGTCAGATTAGCGGCCCCCGCCCTAACAAAGCGTTACCGTCAACCAGATTTTTCCATCCGCAGCGGCACAGAGACCCGAAATGCAGCGCCGCGTTGCCCCGGCAAATAGCTGACGGTGCCGCCCAAATTCGCCATGATCTCGCGGCAGATCGCCAACCCCAAACCCGCGCCCCCCGCCCGCGCATCATCGGTCAGCCGGGCGAATTTCTCAAAGATCAGGCCTTGTGCGTCTTTGGCAATGCCCGCGCCGTTGTCGATGAAATCAACCACCACCCGCCCACCCTTTTGCCGCACCGCAATGCGCAACACCGGATCGGACGCATCGCAATATTTCCGCGCGTTTGAGATCAGATTGATGAACACCTGCACCAAACGATCGGCATCTGTGCGCAGAAAAATCTCCTCGGACGCATAGTCGCGCTGGATGTCAAAGTTGCGTTCGGGCCGGGTTTGGGAGGCCGCTGCCAAGGCGCGGTCGATGGTTTGACCCAGATGCGCAAGCCCCAGATCAAGCTGCACCGCGCCATTTTCCAACACCGAAAGGTCCAGAAGATCGTCCAGCAGCCGCGTCAACCGTTTGGCCTCGGCATGGATAATCTGACCATATTCGGCGACGCGCGGGCGTGGCAGATCGCCCTCGGCCAGAATCTCGGAAAACGCCCGGATTGAGGTCATCGGCGTGCGCAACTCGTGGCTGATCTGACTGAGAAAGGCATCTTTTTGCACCGAAAGCTGGGTCAGCTTTTCGTTGACCTCGCGCAACTGCCGCGCGGTGCGGGAAAGCTCGGTCTGCTTGTCCTCCAGCCGCGCGGAATATTCCATGATCTGCGCTGTTTCGGTCGCCACCGTCATCAGATCTTCCACCGTCACTGTGGCGCGGCCAAACAGCTGGCTGATCATGGCATGGGCGGTGGCGGCCCCAACCGAGCCTGCCAGATTACGCTCCAACCCCGCCAGAAAGCGCGGCGTGAGGTCGGGCAGAAATCCCGCCTTGCCTTGGGCGCGGGCCTCGGTCTCGAAAAACGAAATCGCGGCTTCGTCGCCCAGGATGCGCTGTGCCATGTTCATCAGCGCTTCGGGTTCGGCTTGGCCATGGGTCCAGCCAAGCCGTTCGGCCTGCAATTCATCATCAAAGGCATTGACGAAGGCGGCCCCCTGGATGCGCTCGACCGGATCGGGGAAGGACAGCAGCGAGCCTGCGGTATAGCCGGCAATATTCAGAGCCAAGGACCAGAAGATCGCATGGTTCAGCGGGTCCATGCTTTCGGTGCCAAACAAGGCTTGTGGACGCAGCCATGACAGATTGAACAACCCGTGCTGCAAGACATCAGCCGAGATCGCAGCCCCCGCCCCGAAGGATGGCAGGAACAGCGTAAATCCCCAAGTGGCAAAGCCGATGCTAAGGCCAAGCATGGCCCCCAGCTTGGTGCCGCCGCGCCAGAAAATGCCACCGAGCAAGGCGGGCAGCACCTGCGCCATGCCGACAAAGGCAATCTGGCCGATGGCCGCAAGCGCTGCCGAGCCGCCGGACAGACGGAAATACTCCAGCCCCAGCGCCAGCACGCCGATGATCGAAAGCCTGCGTGCGAGCAGGATGGCGCCGCGCAGATCGCCCGAATGGGCGGCTTGCGGGCGCAGCCACAGCCACGCGGGCATCAGGATGTGGTTTGACACCATGGTGGCAAGGGCAATGGTTTCTACTATCACCATCGAGGTGGCGGAAGAAAACCCGCCAAGGAAGGCCAGCAATGCCAGACCGCCTTGGCCTTCGTGCAAGGGTAGTGTCAGCACCATCATATCAGGGTTCGCGCCTGCGGGCATCCGCTCCAACCCGATCACGGCGATGGGCAGGATGAACAGGCTGATCAGAAACAGATAGGTCGGAAATGCCCAAGAGGCGCGGGCAAGATGACCCTCCTCGACATTCTCCACCACCAGCACTTGGAACATCCGCGGCAAAGTGATCACGGCGGCGGCAGAGAGAAAGATCAAACCGCCCCAGCGCCCCGGATGGATCGCCCAGTTCGGGTCGGTGTAATTTTCAATCCGAGTGATCATCGCTACGGGGCCGCCGCCCAAGCCCCAGACCACGAAGATGCCCACTGCCAAAAGGGCCACCAGCTTGACCACCGCCTCGACCGCGATGGCCATGACGATGCCGTGGTGCTGCTCTTTGGCATCCAGATTGCGGGTGCCGAACAGGATGGTGAACAAAGCCAGCCCCGCCGCCACCCAGATCGCGGTGGCATCGCGGTCGGGCATCGCCCAAGTCTCGGGCGAGCTTTGGGCGAACACAGAGAACGACAGCGTCACCGATTGCAGTTGCAGCGCGATATAGGGGGTGGCCGCGACCACGGCGATCACTGTGACCAGCACGCCGAGCAGGTTCGACTTGCCGTAGCGGCTGGAAATCAGATCGGCAATCGAGGTCACCCTTTGCCTGCGCCCGATCCGCAGCAGTTTGCGCAGCACCCACCACCAGCCGACAAACACCAAGGTTGGCCCCAAGTAGATCGTCAGAAACTCCAACCCCGTCCGCGCCGCCGAGCCTACCGCGCCATAAAACGTCCAAGCCGTGCAATAGATCGACAGCGACAAGGTATAGACCAAGGGCGAGCGCAGGAATCGCATCTCGCCCCGCGAGGCTCGACGTTCGACGACGAAAGCGACGAGGAACAGGAACGCCACATAGGCCAGACAGGTCAGCACCAGCACATTGAACGGCATCAGGCGTCCTCAGGCTGCGCATCGGCCTCGGGCTGTGCCAATCCGGGCGCGACATAGGCGGCAAGGCCGATCAGCAAGGCCCAGACGCCGAAGACATAGACTGCCGTGCGGCCAGCGCCTGTGGCATCGCTCCACATCAACGGCAGCATAAGCAGGAAGAACCCGACCAGCGGCAATAACCGCGCTGCATCGCGCAGGCGGCGCTGACGGTAGACCGCGCGGGCAAGAAACAAGGGCGCGCGCGGGCCTCGCATCACGCCCCGAGCAATTCCCGCACCAAGGCGCGGATTTCTGAATTGTCAAATGGCTTGCTCATGAAGGCGGTCACGCCTGCCCGCTCGGCGGCCTCACGGTCGCGCAGCTGGCCCTTGGCGGTCAGCATCAGGATCGGCAGCGCCGCATTGGCCGGATCAGCGCGCAAAGCGATCAGAATCTCCAGCCCGCTCATCCCCGGCAGCATCGAGTCCAAAATCACCAGATCGGGGCTCAGCCGCGCCACCTCTGCCAAAGCCAGCGCGCCATCGGCCATCACAGACACCGCCCAACCATCCCGCGACAGAATAAAGCGCAACGCCTCGGCGATGTTGGCCTCATCCTCGATCAGCAAAACCTGACGCATGTATTTCCCCCGGAAGCCGACTATCAGGGCAAAGCCGCCCCGTGTCAAAGGAAGCCACTGCCCTTACAATTTCACATTGGCCTAAATACTCCCGCCGGAGGCTCCCCAGCCTCCGCCAGCACTACGCCGACAAAATCGAAGGCTCCCGCCGCGCAGGGCAGGCCTGCCGCTGGCAAATCCGACAGGTCGAGCCAATCGCCAAGGCGTCACCTACGCGCCCAATCTCTGGCAAGATCAACATCGCCGCCTCGCGCAACTCTGGCCCGCGAAAACCCTGCGGAAAGCGCGGCTGACAAAACGCCCGCACCCGAAAGCGCAGCGGCTGCGGCCCGGCGGTCTCAACCACCATCTCAATCGGCGTCATCGGTCGCGACAAAGCTGCAAACAGCGGCCACAGGGGGCAAGCCGCCCCGAAGCGCGGCAAAGCAAAGCCCGGGATCGGCTTACGGAAGGTCAATGTGCCCGAGGCATCGCAAACCACCAACCCGGCCTGCACCCCCGGCCGCAAGGCGATCCGCCGCGACGCCGCAAGAACATCACCGCCAAACCGCGCCGCGAGCGCTGCCGGATCAGGCCCAAGCTCGCCCAAAGCCTGCGCAAACCCCGCTGCCGGATAGGCCGCCAGATCGCGCGCGGCCTGTGCCTGCCAGGCAGCCGCCATCTGCCGCGCCGCGCCTGACGCCAGCCCGCGCAAATCGCCCGACTGCCAGTCATTCACAGCCAGCCAAGCCTCTAACTCCTCTTGCGGCGAGGCCAGACCCTGCTCTTGCTCTTGCCCCGCCGTATCGAGATAGCGCACCAAAGCTTCAGCCCCCAAGGCCAACCGCTTGCTGTCGTCTTGCAGATTGCCCAAGAACCGCGCCTGCCATTCCGGCTCGATATCCTCGGTATCGGCGAGAATGGCAGCAGTGGAGCGCACCGAAGCCACGGCGGAAAGCACCTCATGCAGACTTGCCGACAGGTGCGGATCGTGGCTCATCCGGTCGTTCATCGCCTCTAACGCCCGCTCCAACCCGGCGACGCGCTGATGCAGGCCGATCACTGTCGCGGCCCAACCGGGAAACCTAGCCGCGAAATCCTCGCTGCGGTCAATTTCCGCCCCCGGCAGACGCGCCGCCGCCGCGCGCAGATCATCCAGCACCGCCGCACCGACGCCTTGGTGAAAGCTTTGCAGCGGCTGACCCAAAGCTTCCGCCAGCCGCGCCAGCAAAGGCTCGGCAATGCGGCGGCGATTGTGTTCGATCAGGTTGAGGTATGAGGCCGAAATGCCGACGGTTTCGGCCAGATCAGCTTGTCGTTGGCCCAAAGCCACACGCCGCTCACGCAGACGGGTTCCGGTCAGGGAAGAGATTGGCATGGCATAACTCCGACTTCTGCCATGAAATTTACAAGAAATTGAAAACTTTACAATGTGCAGGGTGGCCACGATTTATGTCTTTGATAAATCGTCTTGCCGCAAACAAAACGGGCACAAGGTTTCCCCCGCGCCCGCTTCATCGGTCACCCCTGCGCTTATTGCAGAGCTTTATCGGTCACCGCATGGCTCCAAGCGCCTTCCGGTTCTTTGGTGATCACCGGGTCCGAACCACCCGACAGCAATGCCGCCACGGTGCGCTTGTAGTCGGCCTCATCCAGCGCGCCATTCGAGCCTGCGGTCAGCTTGGCAATCTCGGACATCATCTGCTTTTGGTGCTCGATAGTCTGTGCGCCCGTCGCGTCATTGTCCAAAACGATTTGTGCGGCCTCGTCGGTATTGGCTTCGGCGTATTTCCAGCCCTTCATCGAGGCGCGCACGAAGCGCACCATTTTATCCTCGAACGCAGGGTCGGCCAGTTTGTCTTGCATGACATAGAGCCCGTCTTCCAAAGTGGCGACGCCCTCGTCTTCATATTTGAACACCACCAGGTCTTCCGGCTTCACACCCGCGTCGATCACCTGCCAGTATTCGTTATAGGACATCGTCGAGATGCAAGCCGCCTGCTTTTGCAACAACGGATCGACGTTGAAACCCTGCTTCAGCACGGTGACACCGCCCGCCGAGCCATCGGTTTTCAGCCCCAGCTTGCTCATCCAGTTCAGGAACGGATATTCATTGCCGCCGAACCAAACGCCGAGGGTTTTATCGGCAAAATCCGCCGAGGTCGCGACGCCGGATTCCCTCAGGCAGGTCAACTCCATCCCCGAAGATTTGAACGGCTGCGCGATGTTGACCAGTGCCAGACCCTTTTCACGCGCAGCGAGGGCCGAGGGCATCCAGTCGATCACCACATCCGCACCACCGCCCGCGATCACCTGCGTTGGGGCCACATCCGGGCCGCCGGGCAGGATAGTGACGTTCAGGCCTTCTTCGGTGTAATAGCCTTTCACGGCGGCGACATAGTAGCCTGCGAATTGCGCTTGGGTCACCCATTTCAGTTGCAGTGTCACGTCATCGGCTGCCTGCACGGCAGAAGTCATCCCGCCCGTCGCCAGTGCGGTGAACAGCGCGGCTGTAAGTAGCTTTTTCATTCTCAACCTCCAAGTTGAAGCCCGGTTTTGGGCCCGTTTGTTTACGTCGTTAGTTTCTTTGTGACGGATGCCAGAATGTCACCCGCTTCTCGATCAGCGCAACCAGCCCATAAAACGCCGATCCCGCCAATGCCGCCACCGCAATCTCGGCCCAAACCATGTCGGGCGACGAGCGCCCAACCTCAGCCACGATGCGGAATCCCATGCCCACGATAGGACTGCCGAAAAATTCGGCAACAATCGCGCCGATCAGCGCCAGAGTTGTCGCAATTTTCAGCCCGTTGAAAATGAACGGCATCGCGCTCGGCAGCCGCAGTTTGAACAGGGTCTGCCAATAGCTCGCCGAATAGGTCGCCATCAGATCACGCTGCATCACCTCGGATGCAGCCAACCCCGCAATGGTGTTCACCAGCACCGGGAAGAACACCATCACAACTACCACGGCGGCTTTCGACTGCCAATCAAAGCCAAACCACATCACCAGAATCGGCGCGATCCCCACAATCGGCAAAGCGGCGACGAAATTCCCCACCGGCAGCAACCCCGCTTGCAGGAAGGGCGAGCGGTCAATCGCAATCGCGGTCAGGATCGCCGCCGCACAACCAATCGCATAGCCGCTCAAAGCGCCCTTGAAAAAGGTCTGCACCAGATCGGCCCACAAAGTCGGCACGCTGGCACTCATCCGCGCCAAAACATCGCTCGGCGGTGGCAGGATGATCTTGTTGACGCCGTAAGCCGTCACGCCCGCCTGCCACAAAACCAGCACAGTCAGCCCAAACACCAAGGGCACCGCATAGCGCACCCAAGCCGCACGGCATTTAGACAGCTCAGAATTCAGCAACCAAGCCCCGGCCCAAAACGCCAGCAAGCACCACAAGCGCGGGTCCAGCACCATCATCGCGCCATCCCCATCCGTGTCAGAACGCGGCGCTCAATCCGCCCCGCCAGCATCACCAACACCGCCGCCAAGATCGCCGACAGGAACAAAGCCGCCCAAATCTGCGTGGTTTGCCCATAATACGAGCCCTGCAACAGCCGCGCCCCTAAGCCTGCCTGCTGGTTCAACTCGGCCACAATCGCCCCCACCAAACTCGCCGCAATCCCCACCTTCACGCTTGCGAAGAAATACGGCATTGAAGAAGGCAGCCTCAGCTTCCAGAACACGGCGCCACCGGGGGCCGCATAGGTCTGGAGCAAATCCAACTGCATCACCTCCGGGCTGCGCAGCCCCTTCACCATCCCCACCACCACCGGGAAGAAACTGAGGTAAGCCGAGATCACCGCCTTGGTCATCAGCGGCGTCGCCCCCACCGCGTGCATCACCACCGCCAGCATGGGTGCCAAGGCAATGATCGGCACCATTTGGCTCGCAATCGCCCAAGGCAGCACGCTCATCTCCATGCTGCGCGAATAGACAATACCAACCGCCAACAGCACGCCCAACGTCGTGCCCATCGCAAAGCCCAACAAGGTGCCCGAGATCGTCACCCAAGCATGATAGACCAGCGATTTTTTCGAAGCAGGCGGCAAGCCAAAGGTCGAACGCGCCAACTCCGCAATCACCTGATGCGGGCTGGGCAACACCGGGCGATCTTGGTTCAGCGTCAGCCCCGGCAGTTGCATCACGCTTGGAGCCGCCTGATCCGCCCGCGCCGCCTGATCATAGGCCCAAGGCACGTTCATCCAGATCGCCGCCGCATACCAGACGGCGAGGATGATCAACAGAACGGTCAGGATTGGCATCGCCCGCTTCATGCCTGCCCCCCCGGCCAAGCGATCATCAATACCGCCACCACGCCCAAAGCCATGCCCGCCAGTTGCAGCGGGCTGGGTTTTTCGCCAAACACCACCACCGCCATCGCGGTGATCGCCACCAGTTGGAACACCACCGACAAGGCAATCGCGACGCCGAGGCCATTGCCGCGCATCACCTGCACCATCAGCGTGTTGCCAAGGCAGAACAAAGCCAGCGCGCCCAGAAGCACCCAAGTGCCGCCAGCTTGCGCGTAGGTTTTCAACACGCCGTTGGCGGCGACAAACACGGCGGTTGAGGCGGCCAGCCACGCGAGGGTGACAAGGTTCATCGCGTGCCCGCCGCATATGCAGTGATCAAGCAGGTGATAAGCGCGGGTTGCATGACGTGCTTATTCATCGGAATGCCCAGACCTAAGCCCCTCACGCACCCTATGCGAAATCTCGATGAACTCCTTTGAGTCGCGAATATCCAAGGGGCGTTCCTTTGGCAAAGGGCTGTCGATCACATCGGTGATCCGCCCCGGACGCGGGGACATCACCACGATCTTGGTCGAAAGATACACTGCCTCGGGAATGGAATGGGTGACGAACCCAATGGTTTTTCCGGTTCGCGCCCAGAGTTTGAGAACCTCCTCATTCAACCGATCCCGCACGATCTCATCCAGCGCGCCGAAGGGTTCGTCCATCAGAAGAATATCGGCATCAAAGGCCAGCGCGCGGGCGATGCTGGCGCGCTGCTGCATCCCGCCGGAAAGCTGCCACGGGAACTTCTTGCCAAAGCCCGAGAGTTCGACCAGTTCCAACACCTGCTCAACCCGCTGGTTCTGCTCAGGCTTAGAGAACCCCATGATCTCCAGCGGCAGCCGGATGTTCCCCGCAATCGTGCGCCAAGGATAAAGCCCTGCCGCCTGAAACACATAGCCATAGGCGCGGCGCTTGCGGGCCTCATCCGGGGAAAGGCCGTTGACGGTCAGCGTGCCGCCCGTTGGATGCTCCAAGGCCGCAATCGCGCGCAGAAAGGTGGTTTTGCCGCAGCCGGACGGGCCGATGAACGAGACAAAATCGCCCTTGTTGATGGTGAGGTTCACATCCTTCAAAGCCTGCACCGGGCCGTCATTGGTGGAGAACACCAGTTGCAGGTTGCGGGCCTCAATGATGGGGGATGGAGTTAAAGTATCTTTCAAGCCGCGATTCCTTCATTCCAGCTTTCCCAGCGCCGCCATGTTGTCGCACGATAAAACCACGGCACCCCAATCGTCACCGCAGCGGCCAGTCCCGGGAAAGCCCAAAGACCGGCAAATGCCGCTGCCTTGCCCAGAAATGGCAACAGCACCAAAGCCATACCGATTTCCGCCACCAGAAGCCCTGTCCAACCTGCAACCATTGCAGCCTGAGCAGGACGTAACCTGTATGATCTACCTAAGCGAAAACCGACGGCCCAGCCCAAGACCGAAAAAGGCAAAGCGACCACCTGACAAAGCAGCACAAATCTCCACGCAAACAGCGCGATGAACATCGTGACGGGGGCAATCCATATCCAGACCGCTATGCTGACAAAGATTGCAAAGTCCACAAATCGGGAATCCAGTGCAGAGCGGAGAAGCCAGTTGTCCATCACACGCCCGTCACAGGCACGCCCGACCGCGCCACCGGGCGCGGCGCGGTCAGGTCTTTCCATGCACTCAGCGCGCGGTTCACGGCGGGGCGGGGGTCGCGGGCGATGAATTGGCCGTGGCCTTCGCGGGTCTTGATCTCGCCATCATCGACCGAAACCACGCCGCGCGTCAGGGTGTAGCGCGGCAGGCCTTTCACAGCTTTGCCCTCGAACACGTTGTAATCAATCGCGGATTGCTGCGAGGCTGCGCCGATGGTTTTCGACTTTTCAGGGTCCCACACCACCAGATCGGCATCGGCGCCGACCAGAACCGCGCCTTTTTGCGGGTAGCAGTTTAGGATTTTCGCGATATTGGTCGAAGTGACGGCGACAAATTCATTCGGGGTCAAGCGTCCCGTGGCAACGCCGTAGGTCCAAAGCATCGGCATCCGGTCCTCTAGCCCGCCGGTGCCATTCGGGATTTTGGAGAAATCGCCGAGGCCATAGCGTTTCTGCTCGGTGGTAAAGGCGCAATGGTCGGTGGCCACCACCGACAAAGACCCCGATTGCAGGCCCGCCCAGAGGCTGTCTTGGTGGGATTTGTTGCGGAACGGCGGCGACATCACCCGGCGGGCGGCGTGGTCCCAATCGGGGTTGAAGTATTCGGATTCGTCCAGCGTCAGGTGCTGGATCAGCGGTTCGCCCCAGACGCGCTTGCCCTGCATCCTCGCACGGCGGATGGCTTCGTGGCTGTCTTCGCAGCTTGTATGCACCACATATAGGGGAACCCCGGCCACATCGGCGATCATGATGGCGCGGTTGGTGGCCTCACCTTCGACCTGCGGCGGGCGGGAATAGGCGTGGGCTTCGGGGCCGGTGTTGCCCTCGGCCAGCAGTTTCGCGGTCAGTTCCGCCACCACATCGCCGTTTTCGGCATGGACCATGGCGAGGCCACCAAGATCGCCAACCCGTTTGAAAGATTGATACATTTCATCATCGTTGACCATCAACGCGCCCTTGTAGGCCATGAAATGCTTGAACGAAGTCATGCCTGCTTTCACGGACAATTCCATATCCTCCCACACCTTCTGGCCCCACCAAGTGATCGCCATATGGTAGGAATAGTCGCAATTCGCGCGGCCAGATTTGTTGTGCCACATTTGCGCTGCATCCATCAGCCCCTGCCCCTGCCCCGGCAGCACGAAATCGACGATCATCGTGGTGCCGCCTGCGAGGGCCGCCCGGGTGCCGGATTCGAAATCATCCGCCGAATAGGTGCCCATGAACGGCATTTCCAGATGGGTATGCGGATCAATCCCGCCGGGCATGACATAGCAGCCCGTGGCGTCGAGCGTGCGGTCGCCGTGCAGGTTCGGGCCGATCTGGGTGATCTTGCCTTGGTCGATGAGGACATCGGCCTTGTAGGTCAGATCAGCGGTAACGATGGTGCCGTTTTTGATGACTGTGGTCATGGGGCGTTCCTTAATTTGCTTCATGCCGCCGATTTGAACATCACACTGAGAAGTCCTTTGAAAACCGTGACGAAGAACTGCACGACTGCGAACAACAGGATACAGCTGACCCCAAGTTGCATTGCCCCGAGCAAACTCCCGCCCCGCATGACCACAAAGGCCCATGAAGCAATGGCCGGAACCAATCCAAACCACAGAAACTGTAGCGTGATCGTTTGCTTCATACAAAAGATCATGTGCGCAATCAGGAGCACACCTAAGCAGAGGATAGCCGGAAGCCACGCGAAATAGGCCGCGAAGCCTACGACGAAACTTCCTGAAACAAAAAATCCGAGCCCAAGCACGCCAAGGATATAGGCTCCTGAAAGCAGCGCGGCACTTTTCACCCCACCACCCCCGCCACTTCCAGCACGGCGTGCAGCAGCACGTCTGTTCCCGCCGCCGCCCATTCCGGGGAAATCTTTTCGGCCTCGTTGTGCGACAATCCGCCCTCGCAGGGGCACATCACCATCACGGTGGGGGCGACGCGGTTGATCCAGCAGGCGTCGTGGCCTGCGCCTGATATGATGTCCATATGGGAATAGCCCAGCTTTTCAGCGCTTTGGCGGACGATGTTCACGAGGTTTGCGTCGAAGGTTACGGGGTCGAAATGGCCGACAGGTTCGATTTCACAGCCAAGGCCAAGCTCGGCGGCGACGGCGTGGGCGGCGCGTTCGACTTCGCCGCGCATCAGGTCCAGCTTGGTCTGGTCGGGGGAGCGGATATCGACGGTGAAGATCACTTTGCCGGGGATCACGTTGCGCGAATTCGGGAACACCTTGACCTGCCCCACAGCACCCACGGCACCCGGTTGGTGGCCCATGGCGATCTGATGCACGCGCTCGGTGATCCGGGCCATCCCTAAGCCTGCGTTCACCCGCATCGCCATTGGGGTGCTGCCAGTATGGGCATCGCGGCCTGTGAGGGTGATTTCCAGCCACCACAGGCCTTGGCCGTGGGTGACGACGCCGATCTCGCAGCCCTCGGACTCCAGAATAGGGCCCTGTTCGATGTGCAGTTCTAGCATGGCGTGCATTTTGCGGGCACCGACCACCTCGGAGCCGACCCAGCCGATGCGGGCCAATTCGTCGCCAAAGCGCAGGCCGTCCATATCCTGCCGCCCATAGGCGTAGTCTTGGGTATGAATACCCGCGAACACGCCGCTCGCCAGCATGGCGGGGGCAAAGCGCGCGCCTTCCTCGTTGGTCCAGTTCGTCACCACAATGGGATGGCGGGTTTGCAGGTTCATGTCGTTGATCGTGCGGATCACTTCCAAAGCGCCCAGAACGCCGAGCACGCCGTCATAGCGGCCTCCGGTGGGTTGGGTGTCGAGATGGCTGCCCATGTAGACCGGCAGCGCATCGGGATCGGTGCCTGCGCGGGTGGCGAACATATTGCCCATGGTGTCGACGCCCATCACCATGTCAGCGGCTTTGCACCAATCGGCAAACAGGTGGCGGCCTGCGCTGTCGGCATCGGTCAGGGTCTGGCGGTTGTTGCCGCCTGCCACACCGGGGCCAATTTGCGCCATCTGATTGAGGCTGTCCCAAAGGCGTGCGGAATTGATCCGCAGATTTGCACCGAGCGTCGTCACCACCAAAACTCCCTGCGGGGACGTTGCCCCAGATCGCGCTTGCTGCGAATCTTTTCCTGACCGTATGGTCAGATAGAAGGCTGATACAACCTGACCAAGCGGTCAACTAAAATCTGAAGGCCAAAGTGCAATGTCCGACGCCCTTCGCCCTTTGCGGCGCAATGAGATCCGCCAGCAGAATGAGGCGCTGATTTTACAGGCAGCCGAGAAAGTCTTTGCCGAGGCGGGCTTTGGCGGGGCGACGATGCAGTTGATCGCGGATGTGGCGGGGCTGCCGAAAGCTAACCTGCATTACTACTTTGCCACCAAAGAGGAACTTTACCGCAAAGTTGTCTCGAACATCTTCGACATCTGGCTGCATGCGGCGGAAAGCATGGACAATGCGCCCGGCCCGGTGGAGGGGATCGGGGCTTATATCGACGCCAAGATGGAGATTTCGCGCAGGCACTCGGATGGATCAAAGGTCTGGGCGTCGGAGGTGATGCATGGCGCACCCGTTATTCAGGATTATCTGGAGACCACTTTGCGCGACTGGACGGCGGGGCGGGTGGCGCTGATCCAAGGTTGGATTGATGCCGGGCAGATGGCGGCGGTGAACCCGGATCATCTGCTCTATATGCTTTGGGCCGCGACGCAGCATTACGCCGATTTTGGCCACCAGATTGAGACGCTGAATGGCGGGCCGCTGACAGAGGTGCAGTGGCGCGAGGCGAAAGACAGCGTCAAGGTGATGATCCTGCGCGGGATTGGGGCGGTTTGACGGGTTTTTCTTGCCGTCTTGGCGAATCTCGCAGATATCGGGGTGATTGTATCCCCTTTAGAAACGGTGTGGCGTGATGGACGGTGAAGACGGCGAAACCCCGGTGGAGACTCTGACTTGGCTGCTGGCAGCACTCGCCCCGGCGCGCAAGACCACCATTGTCGATGTCGGGGCGAACCCGATCTATGCGCCTGATTATGCAGACTTGTTGCGGGTGGGCGGCTGCAAGGTGGTGGGGTTTGAGCCGCAACCCGCAGCCTTTGCCGAATTGCAGAAGAACAAGGGGCCGGATGAGACATATTATCCTTTCGCTGTCGGCACCGGCGAGACGCTGAACCTGCGGATTTACAAATCTTCGGGGATGACCTCGATCTTCGATCCCTATGTGCCGACGATGGCGATGGTGAATGAGATGGGCATGGCGCGGGTGCGGGAAACCGTCGCGATGGAGACGGTTGCGCTGGATCAGACCACCGACTTGCCCGAATTCGATCTGCTGAAGATCGACATTCAAGGCGCGGAAAATCTGGTGTTTCAGGGGGCCGAGCGGGTGCTGAAAGGCTGCATCTCGGTCATGGTCGAGTTGCGCTATATGCGGCTTTACCATGACGAGCCGATGTTGGGCGGAGTGGACACGGAATTGCGGCGGCAGGGGTTTTATCTGCACAAGTTCATGTTCAACAAAGGTTATATGCTGAGCAATTCGCAAGCGCGGCGGTTGAAGGCGAAGAAACTGACCGATCAGTTGATTGATGGCGATGGGGTTTATTTGCGCAATATCGCTGAGTTGGCGGGTTATAGCGATGAGCAGTTGAAGCATCAGGCGATACTGGCTGCGGGGGTGTTTCATTCGCATTCGCTGGTGCTGTATTGTCTGGATGCTTTGGTCGCGCGCAAGGCGATCTCGCCGGAACTGCCGGGGCACTATGTGGACCGGATGCCGGATGCGCTGCGCACCGATGTAAAGCGCTGAGCCATGCAAGCCCCGCCCAGCGATATCGCTTTTGCCACCATGGTCGGCGACGAGCCGGTTTTCCTGCCGATCTGGACCAAATATTACGCACGCTTGGTGCCAAAATCACAGCTGTTCATTCTGGTGGACGGCTTGCACCGCGTAATCCCGCCCGAGGCAGAGGGCTGTCAGATCATTCGGTTGCCCAGCGTCACGCCGGGGCCGGGGTGGGATGTGGTGCGCTGGCGGATGATCTCGCTGTTCACCCAGACCTTGCTGCAGCGCTTTGGGGTCGTGGTGTTCAACGATGTTGATGAGATTTTGCTGGTCGATCCGGCGCAGGATGGCGATCTGCTGGACCACATCGGGCGGGCGCGCGAGGTCGGGGTGATCTCACCCTTCGCCATCGAGCTGCTGCACCGGATTGATCTGGAGCCTGAGGTGCTGGACCCCGCGCGTCCGGTGCTGTCGCAGCGGCGGTTTGGCCGGATCAATGCCAGTTATTGCAAGCCCTGCATCACCGCCAAGCCGATCAACTGGAGCATTGGCGGGCATTATTCGGATTATCCGACGCTGCATCTCGATCCGGCCCTGTTGCTGTTTCATCTGCGCTTTGTCGATCACGACATGCTGCGCGCGCGGCAGACCAACCGTCAGGCGATGATGCAGCCTGGGGCGGCAAAGGGGGCAGAGGTGGCGGGGGCGGGCTGGTTGAAGGGCGCGCAGGATATGACGGATTTTCTGCAAAGCTTTGTTGATGCCGGACCGCCGTTGGACAGTGATTTCAGCTTTGGCTGGCAGCGCAAGCGCATCATTGACAGTTGGCACCACGATGCAGAGGCTGGCATCTGGCGGCACGACCGCTTGCACAACCGCAAGACCTATCGGTTGCCCGACCGCATCCAAGATCAATTCTGACCGGAGCCTGCCATGACAACCGCCACCGCCGCAAGCCTTGAGGCCGAATACGCCAGCCTGCAATTTCCGCGCTTTGCTGAGGCCGAGGCTTGGGCTTTGGGGCAAAAGCTGGTGGAACTGGCGGGCAAGGCCCCGGTGGTAATCAATATTCGCAGCGCCGACCGGGTGTTGTTTCATGCAGCCCTACCGGGCTCTGCGCCGCTGAACGATTTCTGGGCACGGCGCAAAAGCAATACCGCGCTGCTGTTTCAACTGCCGTCGTTTCTGGTCGGGCTGCGGCACAAGGCGAATGGTGGCTCGCTGGCGGGCAATGGGCTGGCCGAGGCCGATTATGCCGATCACGGTGGTGCTGTGCCAATCCGGGTGACAGGCGTGGGGATTGTGGCCTGCGCGACGGTTTCGGGCCTGCCGCAAGCCGAGGATCACGCGCTGGTGGTGGCGGCGATACAGGCGATGCTGGCGGGTTGAGCGTGCAAGCCTGCGCTGGCAGTGTAGCCGCAGGTTACTTCAATTCGACCTCGACAAAGCTCATACCCTGATCGCCAGCGTTGATCACGTTGTGCTCGACCCCTTCGGCGCGGCGGTAAGCGGTGCCTGCGGGGACCAGCACGCGGCGGCTGCTGCCGTCGGGGTCTTCCAGCAGCATGTGGCAATCGGTGACAGCGGTGATGACATAATCCATGCTGTGACGGTGCCATCCGGTCTCGGCCCCCGGCGCGAAGTCAAAGCGGGTGACGCGGACGCGGTCATCATCGACCAGTTGGGTGGCGGTGCAGGTTTCGCGCATGGGCAGACTCCTTTTTTGGCAGGCTACCCGGTGCAGGGCCCGCGTCAAGCCTGTGCCGAAAGCCCGTGCCGATTGGGGTTTACATCCTGCCCAACTATGCGTCACGTTAGCCCTCCTAGGTGCAGATGGCGGCGAAGCAAATGGCGGCGAGTGCAATGACCAAACCCCGAACCCGGATACAGGCGCGCAACTCGAACACGATTCTCGATGCGGCTTTGGACGTGTTCTCGCAGCAGGGGTTTCGCGGCGCGACGCTGGATCAGATTGCCGATGTGGCCGGGCTGTCGAAGCCGAACTTGCTGTATTATTTCGCCTCAAAAGAAGCCGTGCATACCGCGCTGTTGAATCAGTTGCTGCGCACCTGGCTGGACCCGTTGCGCGCGATGAACCCCGAGGGTGATCCGGTGGCCGAAATCATGGCCTACGTGCATCGCAAACTGGAATTGTCGCGCGATTTCCCGCGCGAAAGCCGGTTGTTCGCCAATGAGATGCTGCAAGGCGCGCCGCGGATGCGCGATGTGATCGAGGGCGATTTGAAAGCCCTTGTCGATGAAAAGGCCGCCGTGTTGCAGGCGTGGATGGATCAGGGCCGCATCGCCAATCTGCCGCCAGTGCATCTGATCTTCTCAATCTGGGCGATGACCCAGCATTATGCCGATTTCGACGTGCAGGTGCGCGCGGTGCTAGGGCCCGAGCATGATCCGTTCGCTGAGGCCGGCGCGTTTCTGCAAACGCTGTTCACAAAACTGCTCGCCCCCGCTGGCGACGTAGCGGCACCCTGACGTCATGCGTGTAGTGCTGGACCTTTGAACCCAGTCAGTATAACCAGCACGCCTGCAAGAGTTTCCGGTCGAAGGTAATGAACCCAACCAACGAAACCCCCGATCGGGCTGCCAACCCGACGCCCGTTCCCCCGCACCCCGAGCATCACACCCCGCAAAACATGGGCAAATTGGTGCTGGGCTGCATTGGCGTCGTCTATGGCGATATTGGCACTTCGCCGCTTTACGCTATGCGGGAATCGCTGCACGCCGCCAGCTATGACGGGCTGTCTCGCGATGATGTGATCGGGGTGATTTCGCTGCTGATCTGGACGCTGATCCTGATTGTGACGGTGAAATACGTCGCTCTGATCATGCGGGCCGACAACAAGGGCGAAGGCGGCACGCTGTCACTGGTCGCCTTGGTGCAACGCGCGCTGAACAAGCGCCCCGGCTGGTTGCTGGCGATCGGCGTGGTCGGGATTTCGCTGTTTTTCGGCGATGCGATGATCACCCCGGCGATGTCGGTGCTGTCAGCCGTTGAAGGTTTGGACCTTGTCGCCCCCTCGCTGGGGCCTTTCATTTTGCCGCTGACGCTGCTGATCATTCTGGGGCTGTTTTTGTTCCAAAGCCAAGGCACCGAGCGGGTGGCGATCCTGTTTGGTCCGATCATGGTGGCGTGGTTTGTGGTGATGGCCGCGATGGGGATTTACCATCTGAGCGATGACTTAAGCATCCTGACCGCCTTTAACCCCGCCCATGCTTTGGGATTCCTTGTCACCAACGGTAAGGCGTCCTTCTTCGTGCTGGGCTCAGTGTTTCTGGCGGTGACCGGGGGCGAGGCGCTCTATGCCGATATGGGGCATTTTGGCCGCCGTCCGATCCGGCTGGCTTGGGCGCTTCTGGTGTTCCCGGCGCTGACTTTGTCTTACCTTGGCCAAGGCGCTTTGGTGCTGGCGCATCCCGAGACGTTCCACAACCCGTTCTTCCTGATGGCACCGGATTTCCTGCTGCTGCCCTTGGTGTTGCTGTCGGTCGCCGCCACCATCATCGCCAGCCAGGCGGTGATTTCGGGGGCGTTTTCGATGATGCACCAAGCCGTGCAAATGGGTCTGCTGCCGCGTTTTGAGATCCGTCACACCTCGGAAACCACGCTGGGCCAGATCTATCTGCCCAAGGTCAACCTGATCCTGATGGTCGGTGTTTTGTGCCTTGTGGTGGCGTTTGGATCGTCGTCCAACCTCGCCTCGGCTTACGGCATTGCGGTGACCGGCGATATGGTAATCACCACGATCCTCGCCTCGATCCTGTTCCTGAAAGCATGGAAATGGCCACTGTGGGGCGTGATCGCCGTGCTGTTGCCGATCTTTATCATCGAGTTGATGTTTCTGTCAGCCAACCTGATCAAGCTGCCGGATGGCGGCTATGTGCCGGTGCTGATGGCGGCAACTTCTTGCTTCCTGATCTGGACATGGGTGCGTGGCACCGCACATGTGCAACGCAAGGCGCATGATTCTGCGGTGGAATTGTCCAAGCTGATCAAGATGCTGGAAAAATCCCACCCCATCGAAGTGCCGGGCACCGCGGTGTTTCTGACGCAAGACCCAGATACCGCGCCCTCGGCTTTGCTGCATAACCTCAAGCACAACCGGGTTTTGCACAGCCAGAATTTCATCGTCACGGTGGGGGTGGCGACCACGCCAAAGGTCAATGACGAGAACCGCATCACCATTGAGCGGTTGTCGGATAATTTCGTGCGGGTGCGGCTGCTGTTTGGCTATATGGAAACCCCGAACGTGCCGCGCGCCCTGGCTTTGGCGCGCAGGCGTGGCGAGAAGTTTGACATCATGACCACGTCGTTCTTCCTGAACCGCCGCACCTTCCGCTCGGCCCGCAACCATGGGCTGCCGTTCTGGCAAGAGCGCGTGTTCATCTCGATGACCAAATCGGCCTCGGATGCGACGGCGTTCTATTGCCTGCCGTCGAACCGGGTGGTGGAACTGGGGCAGCAGCTGGCGATCTGATCGCTCATCGCTTCCTCGCGGGCGCTCTGCGCGGCCCAACCGCAGCGCAGAGGCCTGCAAGGGCCGATAAGCGGCTTACAGCCCGCGCATCACCTCTGCCGCGATCTCGAACGAGCGCAGCCGGGCTTGATGATCGTGGATCATGCCTGTCAGCATGATCTCATCTGGCGCATAGGTTTCAATCAGCTTGGCCAGTTGACCGCGCATGGTGGCGGGCGAGCCCACCGCCGCGCAAGACAGAGCATGTTCCACCTCGGCCCGCATCTGTGGCGAGACTTCCGACAGATCATGCACCGGGCGCGGCAGTTTGCCGGGTTGACCCGAGCGCAAACGCGAAAACGCCAGCACTTGCGAGCTGCGCAGATATTCCGCTTCGGCGTCGGTCTCCGCCGCCGCAATTCCAGTGAGCAGCATGAAATAGGGTTTCTGGTGCCATTGCGAGGGCCGGAAGGTGGCGCGGTAGGTCTCAATCGCCTGTTCCAGCATCGCCGGGGCGAAATGGCTGGCGAAGGCATAGGGCAGCCCCAGATAGGCCGCCAGCTGCGCGCCGTAAAGGCTTGACCCAAGTATCCAGACCGGCACTTCGGTGCCCTCCCCCGGCACCGCGCGGATGCGGGCGTCGGGGTGTGGCGCGTCAAGGTAGTTGATCAATTCCAGCACATCTTCGGGGAACTGGTCCGAGGCTTGCATGTTGCGCCGCAAGGCGCGTGCAGTGGCCTGATCGGTGCCGGGGGCACGGCCAAGGCCCAGATCAATCCGGTCGGGGAACAAGGTGGCAAGGGTGCCGAACTGCTCGGCAATCACCAAGGGCGCGTGGTTGGGCAGCATGATGCCGCCCGAACCCACCCGAATGGTTTTGGTGCCGCCTGCCACATGCCCGATCACTATCGAGGTCGCGGCACTGGCGATCCCCGGCATGTTGTGATGCTCGGCCAGCCAAAAGCGATGATAGCCCCAAGCCTCGGCATGGCGGGCAAGGTCCAGCGTGTTGGCGAGGGCGTCAGTAACGGTTTGACCCTCGGCCACCGGAGACAGATCAAGAAGCGAATATTGCATGGGATATCTTTTGTTATGAATGCGCCGGATGCGAAGTCATCGCGGGCTTTCTATACAGTTGGGTTTAGTTTGCGAAATTGAAAGATGCACGCCGGGATTTATCTGCCGATTGCGGCGTTGGACGGGTGAAAAGCCGCGTCAGATCATGGCGAAAGCATGGCAAGCGCTTAGAAAGCTTGGCAGTTTGTATCCCCGATGGCGGTTAATTTCTGCTAAGGTCAGGCTTGGGGGTAGTTGTAAAAGAGGTGCAAGGATGGGACAGATCTCGTCGCTTGCGGCGCCGTCCGCGCCGCAATTCCAATCGTTAATCGTCAAACCTGTGGCCCGTGCGGCGGCGGCCCTGATGACGCCCAGCCTTGACAGTCATGCTACGGCGCTGAAGTTGCGGGCGGAGCTGCCGACAGAAGCCGCACCGCGCCCGATCTTGCCGCCCGCGAGCAGCGAGGCGATCTTCAAGGGTCTGCTGCCGGTGCCGCCAGCCATGATACAGGCGCAAGAGCAGGCAGATAGCGACCAAATCGAAACGCTGACCGAGGTGGATGGCATCAGCCTTGACGGCATCCCCTATCTGCGCGATGGCGCGGTCTTGCTGGACGATTTGCCTCAAGCCGAGCCCGCGCCTGCGCCAAAAGCCAAATCCACCGAGGCGCTGACGTTGGCTTTTGTGACGCCCGCCGCTCTGCATCCCGAAACCGAGGCGCAGGCAGACGCCGATCCTGAGCTGTCCGACCACGCCGAACGCGCCTACCTCGACGAGCGCGAGATTTCAGCGGTGCGGGCAGAGCCTGGCCCCCCTACTGCGCCGCCAGACCCGGATCAGGCCAACCCCGATCCGCCGGAATCCGACGCAGCCACAAGCGTCGACAAGCGCGCTTGAGGCCGCAAGCTTATTCCGCTGCCGTGGCGGTCGGGTTGTTCGGATGCGTCGTCCAGTTGGCATAGGTGCTGACCGGACGCCCCGTGCGTTCGTCTATCGCCCCCTTCGGCAGCTCGATCATGGTGATGCAGTTTTCCACCGGGCAGACGTTGACACACAGGTTGCAGGCGACACATTCGTCGTCTTTGACGGTGAAGGTGCGGTCCGCAGACATGGCAATCGCCTGATGGCTGGTATCCTCGCAAGCCGCATAGCAGCGGCCGCATTTTATACAATCATCCTGCGAAATATGGGCTTTGGTGACGTAATTCAGGTTCAGATACTGCCAATCAGTGACATTTGGCACCGCACGGCCCACCAGATCGGCGGTCGAGGTCATGCCCTTCTCGTCCATATACTCCGACAGGCCCGAGATCATTTCCTGCACGATCTTGAAGCCATAGGTCATCGCCGCCGTGCAAACCTGCACATTGCCCGCGCCCAAGGCCATGAATTCCGCCGCATCGCGCCAAGTGGTGATGCCGCCGATGCCAGAAATCGGCAGACCGTGGGTTTCGCGCGAACGCGCGATTTCGGCGACCATGTTCAGTGCAATCGGCTTCACCGCCGGGCCACAATAGCCGCCGTGTGTGCCTTTGCCGTCAATCATCGGTTCCGGCGCAAAGCTGTCCAAATTCACCGAGGTGATCGAGTTGATCGTGTTGATCAGGCTGACCGCATCCGCGCCGCCACGCTTGGCAGCTTCGGCGGGTTTGCGAATGTCGCTGATATTGGGCGTCAACTTGACGATCACCGGCATCCTCGTGTGCATCTTGCACCAGCGGGTGATCATTTCAATATATTCAGGTACTTGACCGACAGCGCCGCCCATACCGCGCTCGGCCATGCCATGCGGGCATCCGAAATTTAGCTCGACCCCATCGGCCTCGGTATCCTCGACATGGCCAAGGATATCCTTCCACGAATCCTCGTCACAAGGCACCATCAGGCTGATGATCATCGCGCGGTCTTTGTAGTCGCGCTTCACCGCTTTGATCTCACGCAGGTTGACCTCCAACGGCCGGTCGGTGATCAACTCGATGTTGTTCAGCCCCAGCAAGCGCCGATCCGCGCCCCAGATCGCGCCATAACGCGGGCCGTTGACGTTCACCACCGGAGGACCTTCCGAGCCCAAGGTTTTCCAAACCACGCCACCCCAGCCGGCCTCAAAAGCGCGGCGCACGTTGACCTCTTTGTCGGTCGGCGGAGCTGATGCCAGCCAGAACGGGTTGGGGGACTTGATGCCGATGAAGTCGGTTGTCAGATTTGCCATGTCAAAATTCTCCGTAGGGTGCGTGATTTCACGCACCACGCCCCATCAAAGCCGCATGAATAGCTTCCGCCGCATCGCGCCCTTCGGCCACCGCCGTCACCGTCAGATCCTCGCCACCCGCCGCACAATCGCCGCCCGCCCAGATCTTGCCCTGCTGTTTCACCAACTTCGCACCGTCCTTGGCAACCGGAGCCGCCGCGAGCATCTGCCCGATCGCCTTGAACACCTGATCGGCTTTCAGAGTAAAGGTTTCGCCGAGTTCCAACCCGTTCGGACCGTCATGGGTATAGGCAAACTCTACACCTTTGACCGATTCAGCGCCCAAAACCTTGACCGGAGCCGCGCCGTAGATGATCCGCACCCCGCTTTGCGTCGCGTGGTCCTGCTCATATTCCGAGGCGCTCATCTTATCCTTGCCGCGCCGATAGACCATTGTCACCGAATTTGCGCCCAGAAGCTTGGATTGCACCGCCGCATCCACCGCCGTCATGCCGCCGCCGATCACCACCACATCGCGGCCCACCGCGACCGAGGGCTTATCCGACTGCCGCAGTTCTGCAATGAAATCAACAGCATTGCGCACGCCTTCCAAATCTTCACCCGCCGCACGCAAGGCGTTCACCCCGGCCAGACCAATGCCCAGAAACACCGCGTTGTAGTCCTTTTCCAACTCGGCCAAAGTGATATCACGCCCCAGTTCGACCCCGGTTTTCACCGTGATGCCGCCGATTTTCAGCAGCCATTCCACCTCACGCGCAGCGAAATTCTCGGGGGTTTTATAGCTGGCGATGCCATATTCGTTCAACCCACCAGGCTTGGCGTGACGCTCAAATATCACCACATCATGCCCCTTCAGCGCCAAACGATGCGCGCAGGCCAGACCCGCAGGCCCTGCCCCCACCACCGCCACACGTTTGCCTGTCGAAGCCGCCCTCGTGAAAGGATGCACGCCCTTGCCCATCAGCGTATCGGTGGCAAAACGTTGCAGCCGCCCGATTTCCACCGGCTTGCCCTCGGCCACTTCACGCACGCAAACCTCTTCGCACAACTGCTCGGTCGGGCAGACCCGCGCGCACATCCCGCCCAGGATATTCTGCGCAAAGATCGTCTTGGCCGCCGCATCCGGTGTGCCGGTGGCGATCTGCCGGATGAACAACGGAATGTCGATTGAGGTCGGACAAGCCGTCATGCAGGGTGCGTCAAAGCAGAAGTAACAGCGATCCGCCGCCACCCGCGCCTCATGCCGATCCAACACCGGCTGCACATCGGAAAAGTTATCGGCGTAAGCGGCAGGCGACAAGCGCTCTGCCACCACACCGGGGGTCAACGGGCTATTGGACAAGGCGGGGCCTCCCTTGGCTATGTTGTTTTTTTGAGGCTGGCACAGCTTTATTTTTTTATCAAATGGTAAATTTTATCCAAGACGGTTTGTGGAGAGTTTTTTTAGCTCTGGCCAGCCGCAACCGATCTTGGGCCTTTTTTCTAGGCGCTGGCTTATGTATATGTGTGCGATCAAGGCGCGGATATGGCCCATCCAGCGCGCAGCAATGACGCCAAAAGACGCTAAAAGAGGACAGCATGAGCAAACAATCTTCCGACGCAGACGTTGCGTTCATCTCGGCTCTTGCAGAGCTTTTGAATAAGAATGAGCTGACCGAGTTGTCGGTCAAACGTGAGTATGGCGAGGATGACAGCCTCGAAGTCCGCGTGGTCAAGCAGGCCAATATCGTGCAAATGGCAGCCGCTGCGCCTGCGATGCACTACGCGCCCGCCCCGGTTGCGGGTGCCGCTCCGGCAGCCGCAGCACCTGCCGCCATTGAAGATCCGGCGCAGCATCCCGGCGCTTTGACCTCGCCAATGGTTGGCACTTGCTATCTGTCCGCCGAACCGGGGGCGGCGGCCTTCGTCAGCGTCGGTTCGGTTGTGACCGAAGGCCAGACTGTGCTGATCATCGAAGCGATGAAAACCATGAACCACATCCCGGCCCAGCGGGCGGGCACCGTGAAACGCATCCTTGTCGCCGACGGCAATTCTGTCGAATACGGCGCACCGCTGATGATCATCGAGTAAGCCGATGTTTGAAAAAATCCTGATCGCCAACCGGGGCGAGATCGCCCTCCGCGTGATCCGCGCTTGCCAGGAGATGGGGATCAAATCGGTCGCCGTGCATTCCACCGCCGACGCCGATGCGATGCATGTGCGGATGGCCGACGAAAGCGTTTGCATCGGACCGGCCTCGTCCTCGGCCAGCTACCTGTCGAAAGCCGCGATCATCTCGGCCTGCGAGATCACCGGTGCGCAGGCGGTACATCCGGGCTATGGCTTCCTCTCCGAAAATGCCGCGTTCGCGCAGGCGCTGGAGGATCACGGCATCACCTTCATCGGCCCGAAAGCCGAACATATCCGCATCATGGGCGACAAGATCACCGCCAAGATCACCGCGAAAGATCTGGGGATTCCGGTGGTTCCGGGCTCGGACGGCGGTGTGGCCGATTATGAAACCGCGATTGGGGTGGCCGCAGGCATCGGCTTTCCGGTGATCATCAAAGCCACCGCTGGTGGTGGTGGTCGTGGCATGAAGGTTGCCAAAAACGCTGAAGAACTTGAGATCGCCTTCCGCACCGCGCGGGCGGAATCGAAAGCGGCGTTTGGCAATGATGAAGTCTATATCGAGAAATACCTGCAAAAGCCGCGCCACATTGAAATTCAGGTGTTTGGCGACGGCAAAGGGCGTGCTGTGCATCTGGGGGAACGGGATTGCTCCTTGCAGCGCCGCCACCAGAAGGTGTTCGAGGAGGCCCCCGGCCCCTGCATCACCCCGGAAATGCGGGCGCGGATCGGCAAGACCTGCGCCGATGCGGTCGCCAAGATCAACTATATCGGCGCTGGCACCATCGAGTTTCTGTATGAAGACGGCGAGTTCTTCTTCATCGAGATGAACACCCGCTTGCAGGTGGAACATCCGGTGACCGAGGCGATCTTTGGGGTGGACCTCGTGCGCGAGCAAATCCGGGTTGCGGCTGGGATGGAGATGTCCTTCACCCAAGATGAGCTGGAGATCAACGGTCACGCGATTGAGGTGCGGATCAACGCGGAACGGCTGCCCGATTTCGCGCCGCGCCCCGGTAAGGTCAAGGTGTTCCATGCCCCCGGTGGTTTGGGCGTGCGGATGGATTCGGCGCTTTATGGCGGCTATTCGATTCCGCCCTATTATGACAGCCTGATCGGGAAACTGATCGTGCATGGGCGCGACCGGCCTGAGGCGCTTGCTCGGTTGAAGCGGGCGTTGGGCGAGTTGATCATCGACGGCATCGAAACCACCGTGCCGCTGTTTGACATGCTGCTGGCCGAGCCTGATATTCAGAACGGCGAATATGGCATTCACTGGCTGGAGAAATGGCTGGAAGCGACCTTTGGGCAATAAGAGTGAGGGGCGCTTTCGGGCGCCCTTTTTGATGGTCCTAACTCGGACCATTTTATTGTTTTAAGCCAATGACTTTACTATAGACAGTTAGTGGATTTTTGGCATTTCGAACCAATCAGAGGGCAGCGCCTGACCGCCGGCAGGGCGCAGAAACGCTGATTCCAGGCGGTTTATGGTTTAGCCTGCTCGCCAGAAGTTCTAAGCGAGACTGCGCAGAAGCGCCCGCCCGAGGGGGCGGTCCCCTTCTCGGCGATGGCCAAGACAATCGCCTGCCGGGCAACGAAGCATTGCCCGGCGGCGCATTCGCGGCTTGATTCCGGGCGGGTTGTTTGCCTGAGAGTTTGCTACTAGGATTTCCCTCCATCCAGCAAAGCCGCATCAATTTATGACCCAAATCCTTACCCCTGAAACCCTGCTGCGCGCCTATGCTATGGGGATTTTTCCGATGGCGGAAAGCCGGGACAATCCTGAAATCCATTGGGTGGACCCGAAACGGCGTGGCGTCTTTCCGCTGGACGGCTTTCATATCTCGCGGTCGCTGGCCAAGCATATTCTGACGGCGGAGTACCGCGTCAGCGTGGATGAGGCGTTCTCAGAAGTGGTCGACGGCTGCGCGGATCGACCAGTGACATGGATCAACGCCGAGATAACCGGGCTTTATACGGCGCTGCACCGAATGGGTTTTGCGCATAGCCTGGAGGTTTGGCAGGGCGAGGCGCTGATTGGCGGGGTCTATGGGGTGACTTTGGGGGCGGCGTTTTTTGGCGAAAGCATGTTTTCGCGGCAGACCAATGCTTCGAAAACCGCGCTGGCTTACCTGACGCATCGGTTGCGAGCGGGTGGGTTTCAACTGTTTGACACGCAATTTCTGACGCCGCATCTGGCGAGCCTAGGTGCTGTGGAAATTCCGCGGGCGGAGTATCAGCGTCGGTTGGCCCAAGCCGTTCAGGGCCAAGCGACTTTTGCCCCAGCCGGCTATCAGCCGTTGCCGCCATCGGTGGTGGCGGGGTCAGCGTTGGGGTCCTGACCTTCACCGGGGGTATCCTCGGGCGGGTCTTCGACATTGGGCAGCACCACATCGGGCACGTCGCAGCGCAGCACCCAAACGTCATAGCGCGCGTTGTCCAAAGCCGACAATGCCGGGCTAGAAGCAGTCATCCAGCCGTTGAACACCGGGTCGGGCACTTGGGCATCGAGGATGGTCAGATGCGCAAAAGCCTCGGCGGCGGGGCTGTCGGGGTAATAGCGGCAACCGTCCATCTGCACGGTCAGCCGACCCACGGTTTGCGATTGGCCATTCGAGAGGTCCAGATCGGTGACCTTGCCTGTCAGCTTATCCAGCAGGCGCAGTTTCGCTCCGGGGGCGTCGGCGGCGTCTTGGGCTGTGGCCATGGTGGCCAGCAGGCTAAGGCAAATCGCCAAGCGTTTCATGGCGTTGTTGCATCCGGCATTGTTGCAGCCGGATCAGCCGGTTTGTCGCCGCTGGACGACCCACCCGAGACGAATTTCATCAACAGCGAGATCAGGCTGACCGAACCTTGGGTGTCTTCAATCTCATCGCCGGGGGCGAGGATATCGGCAGCACCTCCGGGCACCAGTTCGACAAAATTACCGCCAAGCAGCCCTTCGGACGAGATCAGAATCGCGGTGTCGGTCGGCAGCTGGATTTTGCTGTCGATGACGATGCTGGCATCGGCAAAGAAGGTTTCGGGGTTCAACGTCAGTGCTGTGATGCTGCCCACCTTGACGCCCGCCAGCCGCACATCCGAGCCCGGTGTGATGCCATCGACCGAGCGGAACGAAGCTTTCAACGGATAGGTGCCGGCGGCTGCGGTCAGGCCCTGCCCGCCCGTAGCATAGACCAGAAAGCCTAAGGCGGCGGCGAGCACGGCGGCCCCGGCCAAGATTTCTGCGCGATTTTCAGTCATGTCTGGGTCTCAGGCCTTATTCGGGCTGCCATCATTTCGGCTGGCATTATTTCGGCTGCCATCATTTCGGCTGGCATTATTTCGGCTGCCATGCCTCATAATCGCTGCGCAAGGCGGGGGCGTGGGCGCGGATCGAGCCGGGGGGGGCATAGGCGGCGGCGGTGCCGGTCAGGTTTTCCTGATGCGGCTGCTCCCACGCCTTATGCTTCAACGGGGTCTTGGTCGGCGGATCATTCCAGGTGAAATGCAGCCAGCCGTGCCAATCGGGCGACACCCGGCTTGCCTCGGATTCGCCGTTGTAGATCACCCAGCGGCGCTTGGTGTCGGCGGTTTGGTAATAGATATTGCCCTGCTCATCCTCGCCGACCTTTTGACCCTTGCGGGCGGTATAGATCTGGGTGCCCAAAGTTTGGCTGTTCCACCAGGTCAACATTCGCTTGAGGAAATACATAGAGGCCTCCGCAGGGGTTTGATCTTGATATGGCCGAAAGGGGGGGAAAGGTCTAGGGGGCATGGCGGGCACGGCAAGACTTTGGGCGCAGTTTCGCAGCGGTGCCAGAGGTTTGGTTGGGCTGCGTGGATGTCAGGGTGAGGCCGAACGCCGCTTTCCCAGCGGGGATGGACTTGTGTTTTGCAGGATTGCGCGCACAACATGTAGGGGGGATTGGTAAGCCACTCGTGTTGTTTTTGCCAGATGACGGCACAAAGACGTTAAAAGCAAAACGGCGAGCCATTGGCCCGCCGCTTAATCTGTTGTGCGTGCAATGGCTTAGCTTGCAGTCGCGGGTTCTTTCTTTTTCGCATCGGTATGCACCAACAGCGGGGCTGCCCCGTTGTTGACGGCTTCCTCGTTGACCACGACTTCCTCGACATCATCCATGCCGGGCAGCTCGAACATGGTGTTGAGCAGGATGCTTTCCATGATCGAACGCAAACCGCGCGCGCCGGTTTTGCGCTTGATGGCGCGTTTGGCGATGGCGATCAGCGCATCCGGCGTGAAGGTCAATTTGGTGCCTTCGATGTCGAACAGCCGCTGGTATTGCTTGACCAGAGCGTTCTTCGGCTCGGTCAAAATCGTGATCAGCGCGGCCTCATCCAGATCGGTCAGGGTGGCGATCACCGGCAGACGACCGACGAATTCCGGGATCAGACCGAATTTCAGCAGATCCTCCGGCTCCAATTCCTGGAACAACTCGCCCGCGCCGCGATCTTCCGGGCCCTTCACCGCAGCACCAAAGCCGATGGCCGAGCCTTTGCCGCGTTGTGCGATGATTTTCTCCAGCCCCGAGAACGCCCCGCCGCAGATGAACAGGATATTCGTGGTATCGACTTGCAGGAATTCCTGCTGCGGATGCTTGCGCCCGCCCTGCGGCGGCACCGAAGCCACGGTGCCTTCCATGATCTTCAAAAGCGCCTGCTGCACGCCCTCGCCCGACACATCGCGGGTGATCGAGGGGTTGTCCGACTTGCGGGTGATCTTGTCGACCTCGTCGATGTAAACGATGCCGCGTTGGGCGCGTTCAACGTTATATTCCGAAGCTTGCAGCAGTTTCAGGATGATGTTTTCGACATCTTCGCCGACATAGCCCGCCTCGGTCAGGGTCGTCGCATCGGCCATGGTGAACGGCACATCCAAGATGCGGGCCAAAGTTTGCGCCAGCAAAGTCTTGCCGCAACCCGTCGGGCCGATCAGCAGGATGTTGGATTTCGACAGTTCAATGTCGGTTTTGCTGGCGTGGTTCAGTCGCTTGTAGTGGTTGTGCACCGCGACCGAGAGCACGCGCTTGGCGTGGACTTGCCCTATGACATAATCGTCCAGAACCTTGCAGATATCACGCGGCGTTGGCACGCCATCGGTGGTTTTCAGCCCCGTGGTCTTGGTTTCCTCGCGGATGATGTCCATACACAGCTCGACACATTCATCACAGATGAAAACCGTCGGGCCGGCGATCAGCTTGCGCACCTCATGCTGGCTTTTGCCGCAAAAGGAGCAGTAGAGCGTGTTCTTGCTGTCGCTGCCGGAATTGTTCGCCATGAGTGTCCTCTGCCCTGCGCCCGTAGGGAGCGTTTGAGGGAAGTGTAAGCCAAGGCCCAAACCTCCACAATCCGAAAGTGCCCCCGCCCTGCGTGGGCGGGCCGAAAGTGCCCCCGCCCAACTGGGGCAGGCCGAAAGTGCCCCCGGTGTCAGCCGCGGGCACCGGGGTTATTTCACTTCGTCAGCCTTGCCACGGCTTTCGAGAATCTCGTCGATCAGGCCCCAAGCCTTGGCATCTTCGGCGGACATGAAATTATCCCGCTCCAGCGCCGCTTCGACCGTCTCATAATCGTTGCCGGTGTGCTTGACATAGATCTCATTCAGGCGGCGCTTCAGCTTTTCGGTTTCGCGCGCGTGGATCATGATGTCTGTCGCTTGGCCTTGATAGCCGCCCGAGGGCTGGTGCACCATGACGCGGCTGTTCGGCAGGCTGAAGCGCATGCCCTTTTCGCCCGCTTGCAGCAGCAGCGAACCCATCGAGGCGGCTTGGCCGATCACCAAGGTCGAGACCTTGGGGCGGATGTATTGCATGGTGTCATAGATTGACAGACCAGAGGTCACAACGCCACCGGGGCTGTTGATATACATCGAGATTTCCTTTGACGGATTTTCCGCCTCAAGGAACAAAAGCTGGGCGCAGATCAGGCTGGACATGCCGTCATGCACCGGGCCTGACAAAAAAATGATGCGCTCTTTCAGCATACGGCTGAAAATATCGTAGGCGCGTTCGCCGCGGCTGGTCTGTTCGACCACCATCGGCACAAGGGTATTCATGTAGTGGTCAACTGGATCGCGCATGGAAACCTGCCTGTTTAGGTCCGTGGAACTGTTTTAACGCCGTATGCTTTCGAGAGTCTTAGTGGCGCGCGCCGGGGGGTGCAAGGGCGGGCGGGCGCATTGCTGCAATCGGCGATGGGTTGCGTTGCGGTTTAGCTCGGATGTGCTGAAAATTTGGTTAATACGAAAATTTCAACTTGTCAGAGATAGGACGCGGCGGCGGCGTTTCAACGGGGGGTGCCCGCGCATGGTGGCCCTGCTGTGCGGGCCGAGCGCATACAAATTCTGCGCAGACATTTGGCCGCTCCTTGGCCCTTTCAGGCCGCGTCGCTGTGGTGGGCGATCAAGGCAAGCGACGAGGCCTGACAGGGCCAAGGAGCGGTGGGTCAGCGTGCCACGCTGATTTCTGCCCGCAAGCCCCCCAGCCGTTCGCTATCGCCCAAACGCAAAGCACCGCCATGGCTGCGGGCGATGTCCGAAGCAATCGACAGGCCCAATCCCACTCCGCCGCCCTTGTTGGGGTTGCGCGCGGGGTCTAACCGTTTGAACGGCTCTAGCGCCTCATCGCGGCGGTCCTTGGCGATGCCTGGGCCGTCATCCTCGACAATGAAGCGCAAGACCCGGTCGCTGACTTGCAGGCTGACCTCGACATGTTTGGCATGGCGCACCGCATTGCCGATCAGATTCTCCAGCGCCCGGGTGATGGCCTGCGGGCGTAGTTTAGCGACATCCAGCGCATCGCCTGTGTCAAATTTGGCGGGGCCCAGCGTCACTGGCTGACCCATGCGGCGCGCGTTATCCGCCACATGTTGCAGCAAAGCGGTGGGGTTGACAGGCTCGGCCTCCTCCATCGCGTCGCCGCGCGCGAAGGACAGGAATTCATCGACCAAGCGCTCCATATCCGCGACATCCTGTTGCAGCGCGCGGGTGTCGTCGTCTTCGGGCAGGAAAGACAGGCCGAGTTTCAGCCGGGTCAGCGGCGTGCGCAGATCATGGCTGACGCCGGACAGCATCTGGGTGCGGCTTTCGATCTGGCGCTCAATCCGGGCGCGCATGTTCAGAAAGGCATTGCCAGCGGCGCGCACCTCGGTGGCACCGCGCGGGGAATAGGGCACGGTCTGGCCCTTGCCGAAGGCGTCCGAGGCGCGGGCAAGTCTTGTGATCGGGCTGAGTTGGTTGCGCAGAAATATATAGGCGATGAAGGTCATCAGCGCCGAGGTGAACACCATCCAGACCAGCAGCTGATGCGGGTTGCTGGCCGAGATGCGCGAGCGTTTTATCTCAAACCGGATCGGACCTTTGTTGGTATCCAGATAGACCTGCACCACCAAGGGATTGGTGGTGAGATCGACCGCGCGCACGCCAGACAGCCGCTCATACAGCGTCAGGGCGACGGCGCGACCGGCATAGTCGAACCATCCGCGGCTGTCCGTCTTGGGGATTTCAGCCGGGCTCAGCGGGAATTTCAGGCCAAGATCAAGGCCGCGGGCAAGATCGAGCGCAACGTCCTGGGCCTGCGCCAGATCGGCCACAGCATCGACACGAGCGCGGATATAATGGATCTCAATACTGACGCCGCCGGTCATCTGCCGGGTGACACCGTCAAAATGCCGCTGAATGAAGGCGATCGAGACGATCAGCTGCACCACCACCACCGGCAGCACCAGAATAAGCGCTGCACGCCCAAACAGGCTGCGGGGCAGAAAGGGCTTGAGACGGCGCTGCATAGCAGCAAGATTAGCGGGGATGCGGCAAGATGGGAAGGCCGGGATGCAAGTAGCCGAGGGCGTGTGGCGGATCAGGGCGGCAAACCCAAGCCCGATGACCGGGACTGGCACCAACTCTTACGTGCTGCACGGGCCCGAGGGCGCGGTGGTGATCGACCCCGGCCCCGCCCTGCCCGACCATCTGGCGGCGGTGCTTGCAGCAGTGGGCGATGTACCGCTGCGGGCTGTTCTGCTGACGCATCCGCATCTGGATCATTCCGCGCTGGTGCCGGAGTTGAAGACGGTGACTGGGGCGCAGGTCTACGGCTTTGGCGACGCTGTGGCGGGGCGCTCTGCGGTGATGCAACGGTTGGCGGCGGCGGGGTTGCAGGGCGGCGGCGAGGGCGTCGATGCAGGCTTTGTGCCGGATGTGCGGGTGGCGGATGGCGCGATGCTGACACTGGCAGGCTTGCAGATTGAGGCACTGCATACCCCCGGCCATATGGGCAGCCATCTGTGCTTTGCGCTGGGGCAGGATCTGTTCAGCGGCGACCATGTGATGGGCTGGGCCAGCACGCTGATCTCGCCGCCCGATGGTGATATGAGCGCCTATATGGCGTCGCTGCAGCTGTTGGCTGCACGGCAATGGCGGCGCTTCTGGCCGGGGCATGGCGAGACAATCACCGATCCGGCCACCCGTCTGGCCGCGCTTGCCGCCCACCGCCGCGCCCGCGAAACCGCGATCCGTACGGCGCTACAGGCAGGCCCCGCTCGCCCCACCGATCTCGCCGTACAGCTATATACCGACACCCCGCCCGCCCTGCTGCCCGCCGCCGCTCGCAACATTCTTGCGCATCTCATTGATCTGCATGACAGAAATATCGTGACCTCCACAGGTCCGCTTAGCCCTGACGCCCAATTCAAAATCATCTGAGCCGCAATGCATTTTTATGCGTCCCCCCCTTTACGCCCCCAAACACCCTTGCTATAGACCCCTTGTGTTCCGGCGTAGCTCAGCGGTAGAGCAGTTGACTGTTAATCAATTGGTCGTAGGTTCGATCCCTACCGCCGGAGCCAATAAAATCAAGGGGTTAGCTAGAAATAGCTGACCCCTTATTTTTTTTGTGTCCGCACGGCGTACGCATATTACAAGCTAAAGCGCCAGTTTCGCACGGCTTTGTGAGTGAGGCAGGCCGGTTTGCGGGACCGGGCTGATCTGGGTCAAGGTGCATCGCTGGAACTGTTGTAGGCTCAGGCAAAATTCCGTTTCGGGGACCAGATGAGCGACGATCCGTATGCAGCCCTTGGTTTGAGCAAATCCGCCACGGCGGCGGAGATCAAGAAGGCTTACCGCAAGCTGGTGCGCAGCGCGCATCCTGATCTGCATCCCGATGATGCCGGGGCCGAGGCGCGGTTCAAGGTGATCACTGCAGCGCATGATCTGCTGAAAGACCCGGCACTGCGCGCCCGGTTTGATGCGGGCGAGATTGACGCAACCGGGGCGGAACGCCCACCTCGGACCTATTACCGCGATCATGCCGATGCGGGCGGTCAAGGGTTTGCTCAGGGCTTTGGCCAAAGGTCGGGGCCAACTTCGAGGTTTGGCGATTTCGGCGATCCCTCTGATATTTTCGCGCATATCCTGCGGCAACGCGCGCGGGGTGGCGATGGCAGCTACGCGCAACCCGGCCCCGATCTGCGCTACACGCTGGAGGTGGCGTTCCTGGATGCGGTGCTGGGCAGCAAGACCCGGATCACCCTGCCCGAAGGCGGCAATCTTGAGGTGCAAATCCCCAAAGGTATGCAAGACGGCCAAAGCCTGCGGCTGCGTGGGCGCGGCGGCGCGGGCTATGACGGCGGCCCTGCGGGAGACCCGCTGGTCACGGTGCAGATCCGCGCGCATCCGGTGTTCCGGCGCGAGGGCGATGACATTCTGATCACACTGCCGATCACCATAGATGAGGCCGTTCTGGGCGGCAAAGTGACCGCGCCGACCATCGACGGGCCGGTCAGTGTGAACATTCCCAAAGGGGCGAACAGCGGGCGTATCTTGCGCCTGCGCGGGCGCGGTGTTGCGCGCGCGCGCGGTCCTGCGGGCGATGCGCTGATCGAATTGCGCATCGTGACGCCACCCGGCAGTGACGCAGCCCTTTGCGATTTTCTGGCTGAATGGCGCAAAAGCCATGCCGATGATCCGCGCAAGGCGATGATGCAGGAGGCCGCAGAATGATCGAATATTTCAGCGAAACGCACTATTTCAACGAAACGCAGACCCTCGCCGCTGTGCCAGGCCTGTCACATTCCCAACTTGGCGTGTTTCTGGCCGAGGGGCTTATCACCGCTCACCCCTCGCCCGAAGGCGCAATGTTTCGCGCCGTCGATGTGGCGCGTCTTGCACTGCTGTGTGATCTTGCCGAGCATTTCGATCTGGAGGGCGATGCCTTGGCTGTGGTGATCGGGTTGATTGACCAGTTGCACAGCACCCGCCAACACCTGCGCGCCATGGCGCAGGCGCTGGAGGTCGAGCCGCAAGATCTGCGCGCGCGTATCGGCGCGCGCTTTATCGGGTTGCTTGCAGTTTGAGGCGCGGCACCGCTACCGCCTGCGCACCGAATTGCCGCCAGCGAGGATGCCGTCGATCAACTTGGCGACGGCGGCATGCAATTCAGTGACGCCATTTTCGCCTTTTGGCGCATGATGATGTGCCGCCGCTGCGTCTTTCAGGATGCCGATGATCTCGGCTTCCGGCAGGATATTGCGGTCGTTCAGCGCCAGCAGCAGGGATTCACAAATCGCAAGCGCGGCGGTGCCGGAAACATCGTTCGGTTGGGCCATCTGAGATTATCTTTCCATTAAGGTCGCTGACCCGGACAAGGACGCCAAGGCTGCGGACACTTCATCCAGTCTGACAGAGTTAATGCGTGACGGACTGATCAACATCAGCTTGCCCTACGCTTCGCTGATCAAAATGGCGTCAACGGGCAGACAATTTGACGGGCGCGTGTTGACCAGTGCGTGGCCTGCGCCGATGTCGACACAGCCTGTCTGGGCCATGACGCTGTCTGGGCCATAAGGGCTCCGCTTGCGCGCAGGCTGCAGCCCGTCTGGCGCGGCTCAATTCGTAATGATCACTTTCAGCGCCTTGGTCTTGGCGGCATTGCCGAAGGTGGCATAGGCCTCAAGGATATCGGCGAGTTTGAAATGGTGGGTGATCAGCAAGGTCGGGTCGATCTTTTTGGCGGCCACCGTCTTGAACAGCATCGGGATCGTCGCGGTATCGACCAGCCGGGTGGTCACGGCGATGTTGCGGTCCCACAGGCTCTCCAGATGCAGATCGACCTTTTTGCCATGCACGCCGATGTTTGCGATGATGCCACCGGGGGCGATCAGCTGCTGACACAGCTCGAACGTGGCGGGGATACCCACCGCCTCAATCACCGTATCCGCACCGCGCGCTTCGGTCAGCGCCATCACCGCCGCCACCGCCTTGCCATCCGCGCTGTTGATGGTGGCAGTCGCGCCAAACTTTTTGGCAACCTCCAAGCGGTTGTCGTCCAAGTCAATCATGATGATCTGGCCGGGCGAATAGAATTGCGCGGTCAGCAAAGCGGCCAGCCCGATCGGCCCCGCGCCCACAATCGCCACTGCAGAGCCGGGGGCGATCTTGCCATTCAGCACGCCACATTCAAAACCGGTGGGCAGGATGTCACTGAGCATCACCAGCGCTTCCTCATCAGCGCCTTTGGGAATGTGATAGAGGCTGAGGTCAGCATGCGGCGTGCGGACGAATTCCGCCTGCGTGCCGTCGATCTTGTTGCCCAATATCCAACCGCCTGTGGTGCAATGCGAATACATCTGGCGACGGCAATAATCACACTTCCCACAAGCGCTGACACAAGAGATCAGCACAGGGTCGCCCTTCTTGAACGACGTGACGGCAGGCCCGACTTGCTCGATGACGCCAACGCCTTCATGGCCCAGAATCCGCCCCGGCGCGCAACTGGGCACATCACCCTTGATGATATGCAGATCCGTGCCGCAGATCGTGGTCTTCGTTACCCGCACGATGGCATCGGTGGGGTCGATGATTTCGGGCTTGGGGCGGTCTTGCAGCGCCATCTTGCCTTTCTCGGTATAGACCAAAGCTTTCATCTCAGGCGTCCTTTTGTATCGCGCGGTGGGCTGCGCTTAAGGGGTTGTCGCGCAAGCGGGTTAGGCCCGCACTGATCCAGATCGGTCTGCGGGTTGCTGGGGTGCGGGGGGCTTGCGCGGGTTGTTGCCGAAGCGGCGGTGATCTGCGTGCCAGCCCGGCCTTCCAGAATGGCGCGGGCATCTTGCAACGTGCCTATCCCTGCCATCGCGCCGCCTGCGCGCACGAACGTACTTGCAGCGGCAATTTTGGGGCCCATCGAGCCTGCCGCAAAGCTGATCTTGTCCAGCGCATCGGGGGTGATCGTGCGAATTGCAGCCTCGGCAGGGCGGCCCCAATCGCGCATCACCGCCACCACATCGGTCAGCATCAGCAGCGCATCGGCGCGAAGTTCCTGCGCCAGCAAAGCCGCCGTGCGGTCCTTGTCGATCACCGCCTCGACACCGTCCATACCGCCTGTGGCATTGCGGACCACCGGAATACCGCCGCCCCCGGCGCAGATCACGCAGACGCCCGCCTCGACCAGCAGTTTGATCGCCGCCAGCCCCAGAATTCGCTGCGGCAGTGGTGAGGGCACCACCCGGCGCAACCCGCCCTTGGGGTCTGCCACCATCGACCAAAAATGTTCTGCTTTGATCAGCTTGCCTTCTTCCGCCGAATAGATCGGCCCGATGGGTTTGGTCGGCTGGTCAAAAGCGGGGTCGGCGCGGTCAACCTCAACCCGGGTCAGCAAGGTTGCACATTCCACCCCGGCAGGCAGCGCGTTCATCAACTCCTGCTCGATCAGATAGCCGATCATGCCTTCGGTTTCCGCCCCCAGCACATCCAGCGGCCACAGGGCTTGCGGCGCGTAAGAGGCGGCCTGCAACGCCAGCAGGCCGACTTGCGGGCCGTTGCCATGCGCCACGATGATCTGGTGATCCTTCGCCAGATCGGCCAAAGCCAGCGCCGCGATCCGCACATTGGTGCGCTGCGCCTGATAGGTCATCGGCTCGCCGTGTTTCAGCAGGGCATTGCCGCCAAGGGCTACAACGATGCGCATGTTCAGGCTCCTTTCCATTTTATTCGGCCAATTCTACTGGCCCAATCTTACTGGCCCAAGGTGGCGACAAGCACCGCCTTGATCGTATGCATCCGGTTTTCCGCCTGATCGAACACCACCGAAGCCCGCGAGCAGAACACCTCATCCGTCACCTCCATGCAGTCGATGCCATGGGCTTGGAATGTCGCCTCGCCCACTTCGGTATCGCGGTTGTGGAAGGCAGGCAGGCAATGCATGAATTTGCTGTGCGGGTTGCCAGTGGCGGCCATCACGGCGGCGGTGACGCGGTAGGGGGTCAGCAGCTTGATCCGCTCGGCCCAAACCGTATCCGGCTCGCCCATCGAGACCCAAACATCGGTGTAGATGAAATCGCAGTGCTTGACCGCCTGCGCCACATCCTCGGTCAGGGTGATCTGCCCGCCGTTAACCTTTGCGATGGCTTCGCAGTGTTTCAGCAGTACCTGATCTGGCGCCAGGCTTTGCGGGCCGCAAAGCCGGATATCCATCCCGATCAGCGCCGCCCCCACCATCAGCGACGCGGCCATATTGCCGCCGACATCACCCATGAAGCAAAAACTGATATCCGACAGATGCTTATGGGTGAATTCGTGCATCGTCATCAGATCGGCCAGCACCTGCGTCGGGTGGAAATCATCGGTCAACCCGTTGTAGACTGGCACGCCTGAGAACTTGGCCAGCGTCTCGGCATCCTTCTGCGCGAAGCCGCGATATTCGATGCCATCATAGAACCGCCCCAGCACGCGGGCGGTGTCCTGCATGCTTTCCTTATGGCCGATATGGCTGCCAGCGGGGCCAATGTAGGTGACATGCGCGCCCTGATCATAGGCCGCCACCTCAAAGCCGGACCTTGTGCGGGTGCTGTCTTTCTCAAAGATCAGCGCGATGTTTTTGCCGCGAAGCCGTGGCTGTTCGGTGCCCGCCGCCTTCGCCGCCTTAAGACTGGCGGCAAGCTGCAACAGGTGGCGAACCTCGCCGGGGGTAAAATCGAGCAGCTTCAGGAAACTGCGGCCATGCAGGTTTTCGGGCATATTATCCTCCTATACCGCGTCGCGGATCAGCGGGCAGGTCATGCAATGCGAGCCACCCCTGCCCCGACCCAATTCGGCCCCCGGAATGGTGATCACCTCGACGCCCGCCTTGCGCAAAAGGGTGTTGGAATGGGTGTTGCGTTCATAGCCGACCACCACGCCGGGGCTGAGGCACAAGAGGTTGTTGGCATCGTCCCATTGCTCGCGCTGCGACTCGTAAGCATCGCCGCCGGTGGGCACCGTGCGGAGGGTTTTCAGGCCCAAAGCCTCGGCCACAACGGCCAGAAACGGCTGGGTTTCCTCGGTGACGTCGATCTTGCCTGCCTTGCCGGGGCGCAAAGAATAGCTTTGGATCGCATCGGTGACTTCGGCAAACACCGTCACCAGATCGCGGTCACAGAAGGTGAACACCGTATCCAGATGCATCGCAGATCGGCTGCGCGGGAATTGGCAGGCGATCACCCGGCTCGCGGCACCCTGCGCAAACAACGCCCGCGCCACCTGCCCCACCGCCTGCGGCGTGCTGCGTTCGCCCATGCCGATCAACACCACGCCATTGCCAACGGGCATCACATCGCCGCCTTCCAGCGTAGCGGGGCCGTGATCTTGCAGCGGATCGCCCCACCAGATCGGAAAGCCTGCATCCTTGAAATCGGGGTGGAACCTGTAGATCGCCGCAAGGTTCAGCGTCTCCAGCCGCCGCGCCGCCCAGTGCATCGGGTTCAGCGTGACACCGCCGTAGATCCAGCAGGTGGTGTCACGGGTGAAGATATGGTTCGGCAGCGGGGCCAGTACAAAATCTTGCGGGCGCAGCATCGGGATCAGCACACCAGCGCGCGGGATCGGCAATTCAGCCCGGTTCATGCCGCCGATCAGGATCGAGGACAGCGTGTCCGCCTCCATCTCCATCAGGCAGGCGAACAGATCATCCGACAGACCAACCCCGACGGTATTGTCATTGATCCGCGCCGACAGCAGCCATCTGCGGGCTTCCATATCGCGCAGGGTTTCGGTCAGCAGGGCGCGCAGAAACACCACCTCGACGCCGCGCTCGCGCAATACATCGCAGAAGGTCATATGTTCGACCCGCGCCTGTTTCACCCAGATCACATCGTCGAACAGCAGTTCTTCACGGTTTTCCGGCGTCAGCCGCGCCATCTCGGTGCCAGGGCGATGCACCATGACGCGGCGCAACAAGCCTGCTTCGGAATGAACGCCATAGGTGAGTGCCATGCGGTTTCCTATCCAATAACGACGGCGAGGCTAAGCGCCGCCATGATGATCACGGTCAGGGCTGCCAGCAGCGGTGCGATGAAGCGCAGCCAGCGCTCATAGGGCACCCGGCCAATGGCGAGGCCGCCCATGACCACGGCGGATGTGGGCGTGATCAGGTTGACGATGCCGCTGCCGGTGGCAAAGGCGGTGACGACCAGTTCACGCTGCACCCCGGCGAAATCGGCGACCGGGGCAAGGATCGGCATCGACAACACGGCAAGGCCCGAGGTGGAAGGCACAAGGAACGACATGCCCACCTCGATCCAGTAGATCACGTTGATGAAGGCGACCTTTGGCAAACCTGCGACCGAGATTTCCGCCGCGTGCAGGATGGTATCGGTGATCCGGCCTGCGTCCATCACCACCACGATGCCGCGCGCCAGACCGATGATCAGCGCCACCCCCAGCAGATCACGCGCGCCGTTCAGGAAGGCCTCGACCAGCCGGGCCTCTCCCAGACGCGCGATCAGGCCGATGAGAATGGCAGCGATCAGGAACAACCCCGACATCTGCGCCATCCACCAACCCTGGCTGGAGACGCCCCAGATCATCACCGCAAAACTTAGCGCGAACAGGATCAGGACAATCTGATGCAACCCGGTGAACGTGGCTCCCGCTGCGGGTTTGCCACCCAGAAAATGCGCCTCGTTCGCGGCTTTTTTGTCATAGACCAATGACTTGGACGGGTCCGCCTTCACCCGTGCTGCATAGCGCATCACGAACGCCACCGTGATCAGCCAGCACAGCCCCAGTATGATCAGCCGCAGGGCCAGCCCATCGGCAAAGGTCACCCCCGCTGCATCCGACGCGATCACCGTGGAAAACGCGTTGATGGTAGAGCCGAGCACGCCAACCCCCGCGCCCAGCAGGATCACCGCCACCGCCACCACCGCGTCATAGCCCGCCGCAATCATCACCGGGATCAGCAGAACGTAAAACGCCAGCGTTTCTTCAGCCATGCCGTAAGTGGTGCCGCCCAGCGCAAACAGCGCCATCAGAAACGGGATCATCCAGTTCTCGCGGCCCTTCAGCTTGACCATGGCCCGCGCAATACCTGCATCAATCGCGCCCGTCGCCGTCACCACCCCGATAAAGCCACCGATGATCAGCACGAACAGCGACACGTCGATGGCGTTGGCCGCATAGCTGTCGGGATCATAAAACCCGGCGATCGGGGCGAGGATCACGTCGAACACGCCCTGCGGATTTGCATCGGTCAGCGCATAACTTCCAGCAACCGGAACATCCTTGCCCAAGGCTTCCGAAGCGACGCGGGCGTATTGCCCCGCCGGGATGATCCAGGTCAGCGCCGCCACCAGAACGATCAGCGCGAACAGGATGGTGAAGGCGGACGGAAACCGCAGCCCCGAAGTAGAAACTGGCGCAGGTTCAGGTGTCAGTGGCACGGTGTCGCCCCTTTTGCGGTTGCAGCACCTCACCGGACGGCAGGTCTGGGACGCTGCACTCAGCCATAGAGCCGCTGATCCCGGCCCGCCCTGATGCAGATCAATGCCAGCCTTGCAAAAAACGCGCATGGATCACCGCGATGCCGCCTTTGTCCGATGCGTCGGTGGCCGCCCTTAGCGGAGACGATCCATGGACAGCGCCCTGCCAAACCCCGCGCCTTTGCCAAGCCCCACCGCTTTACCGGGGCTTTCCCTTGCTCAGGCCGCGAGCCGCCTGACCGCCGATGGCCCCAATGCCCTGCCGCGCGCCAAGCGCCGCTCGCCGTTGCGGATCATCCTGAACGTGCTGCGCGAACCGATGCTGGCGCTGCTGCTGGGCGGTGGCGTGGTCTATCTGTTGCTGGGCAGCCGGGCCGAGGCGCTGATCCTGCTCGCCTTTGCCTGCATGTCGATCACCATCACCGCTGTGCAAGAGGCGCGCACCGAACGTGTGCTTGATGCGCTGCGCGATCTGACCAGCCCGCGCGCGCTGGTGATACGCGGCGGCGAACGGCTGCGCATCGCGGGCAGTGATGTGGTGCGCGGCGATCTGATCGTGCTGGCCGAGGGCGACCGCGTGCCCGCCGACGCGCGGCTGTTGCAAGCGGCAGATCTTTCGGCCGACGAATCCCTGCTGACCGGCGAGGCGGTGCCGGTGCGCAAGGCGGTGGGCGCTGCGGCGGCCAATGCTCGTCCGGGGGGTGAAGATCAACCTCAGGTGTTTTCGGGCACGCTGATCGTGCGGGGTCAGGGGTTGGCCGAGATCACCGCCACAGGGGCGCGCAGTGAAATCGGCAAGATCGGCACGGCACTAGACCAGTTGGAAACCGGCACGCCGCATTTGCAACGCCAGATGCGGCGCTTGGTGCTGGCTTTTGCGCTGATCGGCGGGGCAGTGGCGCTGTTGGTGGTGGCGCTTTACGGCTGGCAGCGCGGCGATTGGCTGGACGGCGTGCTGGCGGGTATCGCAGTGGGTATGGCGATGCTGCCGGAAGAATTCCCGATGGTGCTGGCGGTGTTCATGGCGATGGGGGCATGGCGGATTTCCAAGGCGCGGGTGCTGACGCGCCGGGCCTCGGCGATTGAATCGCTCGGGGCCGCCTCGGTCCTCTGCACCGACAAAACCGGCACGCTGACCGAAAACCGCATGACGCTGGCGGCGCTGCATCTGCCGGATGGCCAAGCGTTTCTGATCGGGCCTGACCCGGTGCCAGATGCCTTTCGCGAGCTGGCGGCTGCGGGGGTGATGGCCTCGGCACCCCAGCCGCATGACCCGATGGAACAGGCGTTTCACAGGCTGGCATCAAGGGATTTGCGCAAGGGAGAGACTCTGCCCGGCGAGGGCCGCAAGCTGATCCGATCTTATCCGCTGTCGGCCAAACTACTGGCGATGTCGCAGGTGTGGGAACGCGCTGACGGCAAGGGCGGTCATATGGTGGCCGCCAAGGGCGCGCCCGAGGCGATTGCCGATCTGTGCCATCTGTCGGCGACAGCGCGGCAAGCGATGATGCAAGGCGTGGACGCGATGGCCGCCAAAGGTCTGCGTATTCTTGGCGTCGCCGAAGCGGCCTTTGCAGGGCCAAACCTGCCCGCCGATCAGCATGATTTCGAGTTTCGCTTCCTTGGGCTTGTCGGGCTTGCCGACCCGTTGCGCGCGTCTGTCCCCACGGCGGTTGCGCAATGCAAATCGGCGGGGATCAAAGTGATCATGATCACCGGGGATTATCCGGCCACCGCGCTGGCGATTGCGCAAGCTGCGGGGATTGGCGGCGATCAGGTGATTGACGGCACCGCCTTGAGCGCGATGACCGACGCCGATCTGGCCATGGCCGTGCAGACCGCCACCGTTTTCGCCCGCATCCAGCCAGAGCAAAAGCTGCGCATCGTGCGGGCCTTCCAGGCCAGTGGTGCGATTGTGGCGATGACGGGCGACGGGGTGAATGACGCGCCCTCACTGAAAGCCGCCGATATTGGTGTGGCGATGGGCGGACGCGGCACTGATGTCGCGCGCGAGGCCGCAGCGATTGTGCTTCTGGACGATGATTTCGGTGCCATCGTCACCACGGTGCGGCTGGGGCGGCGGATTTATGACAACCTGCGCAAGGCGATGGCGTTCATACTGGCCGTGCATGTGCCGATTGCGGGCCTTGCGCTGATCCCGCTGGCGTTCGGCATGCCGCTGCTGTTCGGCCCGGTGCATATCGCCTTTCTGGAGATGGTCATCGACCCGGTGTGTTCGCTGGTGTTTGAGGCAGAAACCGAAGAAGACAACGTGATGACACGGCCACCCCGCCCGGTGGCCGAGCCGCTGTTTTCGCCGCCGACGATTCTGTGGGGTCTGCTGCAAGGCACGTTGGTGCTGGGTATTGTCTCGACGATCCTGTTCCTTGCCCCCGGCTATGGCTTTGACACCGATCAGGTCCGCGCCCTGAGTTTTCACGCGCTGGTGCTGTGTGTGGTGGCGCTGATCTTCGTCAACCGTTCGATTTCATCGTCGATTGTCACCGCAATCACCCGGCCCAACCGCGCATTGGCTGTGGCCTTGCCCATTGTGGCGGTGCTGCTGGCGGTGACGGTGTTCTGGGCCCCTGCCCGCGATCTGTTCAGCTTTGGCGCGCTGGAACCACAATGGTTGGTGGTGCCCTTGGGTGCGGGGGTGCTGGTTTTGCTGATCTTGGAAATGCTGAAGCCGCTCTGGCGGCAGGCGGCGCTGACGGGGGGCGGCAGCGCGCAGGTTGCCCGGTGATACGACCAATCGTAAGACAGCCTGATTTGGGTCAACGCAGCGATGCGGGATCAGGGGCAAGACAGACACCGATCATCCTTGCATCGACCAAAAGATCGGGTTGGTGCAGGGCATCGCAACGCGGCAAAGGAGACTCACCCATGCTAAAGCGGCGCAATCTTCTGATCGCAGGCGGAGCGGCCCTGATTGCCGGAGCAGGCGCTGCGGGGTATGGCATACGGCAAATAGGCTCGATGGCGGATTATACTGCGCGCGTGGCCGCCCAGCGCGCGCCGCTGCCCGCCAATCCACAGGCGCAGGACCTGATCCGCTTTGCCACCTTGGCCGCCAACAGCCACAACACCCAAGCCTGGAGCTTTCGCGTGGCAGGCAACAGCATCACCCTGCTGCCCGATCTTGCGCGTGCCACGCCTGTGGTGGACCCTGACAATCACCACCTGTTTGTAAGCCTGGGCTGTGCCGCCGAAAACCTGTCCATCGCCGCCGCCTCACGCGGGATGCCGGGAGAGGTGCGGTTTGATCCGGGCGCTGGCGGTGCGATCCACTTTGCCCATGCGACCGCAGCCGCGACCGACACCGCCTTGTCGGATGCCATCCCACTGCGGCAATCGACGCGGGGGATCTACGACGGATCAAGCCTGACCCCGGCAGAGCTTGGCCAGTTGGCAGAGTCGGCGCGCGTGCCGGGTGTTGATCTGATCCTGATCACGGACCGCGGCCAAATCGGGCAACTCGGCGATCTGATCGCGACAGGCAATACCGCCCAGATCGCCGACCCGGCCTTTATGGCCGAGTTGAAGCACTGGATGCGGTTCACGCCGCGCCATGCCCTGCACCCCGGCGATGGTCTGTTCAGTGCCACCAGTGGCAATCCGGTGATGCCTGACTGGTTGGGGCGGTTGGTGCTGGATTGGGCCTATACGGCGCAAGCCGAGAACGACACAAACACCGCCAAGATCGCCTCCTCTGCCGGAATAGCGGTGTTTGTGGCGGCCAAAGCCGATGCCGAACACTGGGTTCAGGCTGGCCGCGCCTGTCAGCGCTTTGCGTTGCAGGCCACAGCGATGGGCTTGAAATAGGCTTTCCTGAACCAACCGGTCGAGGTGGCGGCTCTGCGGCCTCAGCTTGCGGCGCTGATCGGTGTGCCGGGGCGCAGGCCTGATCTGGTGATGCGGTTTGGGCGGGGGGCCGTGATGCCTTATGCGGCGCGCAGGCCAGTTGATGCGGTGCTGTTGTGACGGTGCAACCGCGCGACCCGGCGCAATGCACGGTCCGTTCCGGTGCTGCACACTTGGTCGCAGCGCATGGGAATCCCACGCCATGACCCAAAGGAACCCCGCATGAATATCCTGAAATGGTTTGCCGTCAGCCTTGCCGTGCTTATGCTGGTTTACGCGGGCCTGACCGCTTTTGGCGCGTGGCGCTGGAAGGCCGCGACGCGCGCGCTTGAGGCCGCGCTGGACGCCGCGCGGCTGGATGGCCGTATCACGCGGTACGATGCGGCCGAGATTGCAGGCCTGCCCGCCCCGGTGCGGCGCTACTTTGAACGGGCGCTGAGCCACGGCCAGCCGATCATCCGCTCGGTTGACCTCAGCCAAAGCGGCACCTTCAACCTCAGCCTTGTCACCCCGCAATGGAAGCCGTTCACGGCGCGCCAGCATGTCACCACCGCCCGCCCCGGCTTTGTCTGGGACGCCGCGATCCTGATGTTTCCCGCTCTGCCTGTCCGGGTGGTGGATGCCTATATCGCAGGGATCGGCATGCTGCGCCCGGCGATCCTCGGGCTGTTTGCCTTGGGTGCGGTGCAGGGCAAGGGCGAGATCGCGCGCGGCGAATTGATGCGGTATTTCGCCGAAGCGGTCTGGTATCCGACAGCGCTTTTGCCCAGTCAGGGCGTGGTCTGGCAGGCGGTGGATGACAGCTCTGCCCACGCCACGATCAGCGATGGCGAGGTCAGCCTGACCCTGCTGTTTCGCTTTGGCGCGGATGGGCTGGTGGCCGAAGTCCACGCCGACGCACGCGGCGGTATGGTGGGCAACACCGTGGTGATGATGCCGTGGGACTGCCGGATGTCGCAGTATCGGCGGCAAGACGGGATGCTGGTGCCTGTGATGGGAGAGGTGATCTGGCAGACCCCGCAGGGCGAGAAACCGTATTACCGCGGCAGGATCACGCGGTTGGCCTATGGGTTTGCGGAGGAGGTGTAACACAGACCCTCACCCCGTCACCACGCCCTCGCCCACCACGATCTGCCGCCGACAGGTTGCCGCGATCTTCTCATCATGCGTCGAGATTAGAAAAGTCGTGCCCTCATCGCGGTTGATCTGGCCGATCAGCTCCATCACCTGAATGGCTGAGGCGCGATCAAGATTGCCGGTGGGCTCGTCCGCCAACACCAACTCGGGCGAGTTCATCAGCGCGCGCGCGACAGCGACACGCTGTTTCTGGCCGCCTGACAGGTTGGTTGACGGGAAATCCACCCGATCCGCCAGCCCCATCCGGCCCAGCAGATCCCGCCCCCGCGCCCGCGCCGCAGCGGTTTCGCGACCCTCGCGCACAGCGGTGGGAAAGATCACGTTTTCAAGCGCGGTAAAATCGGGCAGCAGGTTGTGGAACTGAAACACAAAACCGATGTGGCGATTGCGAAAATCGGTCAGCGCGCGGTCATTGGCCGTGGTCAGATCCACCCCCAGCATCATATGGCTGCCCGATGTCGGCTGCATCAGCGTGCCCAGAATGGTCAGCAGCGTGCTTTTGCCCGAGCCGGACGGCCCCAGCAGCGCCGACAACTCGCCCTTGTCCATCCGCAGCGACAACCCGCGCAGCACGCGGGTTTCGGCCTCACCCGCGCCAAACGTTTTCACCAAATCGCTGACCTGCAACAAAGCCTCGGTCATTGGCCGATGGCCGTGACAGGGTCCACCCGCGCCGCCGCACGCGCGGGCAGGATCGCGGCCAAAGTGGCGATGGTGACAGTCAGCAGCACCGCCAGTCCGAATGCGCCTTCGTGCATATCAATCGGCATCACCGAGGGGTTGGCGGCATCACGCGGCGGAAACGCCTGCAGCACGATATAGCCCAACCCCGCCCCCAACAGCCCGCCCAGCAAGCCCACCAACGCGCCCTGACTGACGAACACGAACACCACAAACCGCCTGCTGGCCCCCATCGCCCGCATGATGCCAATCTCGGCTTTGCGCCGGTAGGTGGAGAGCAACAGCGACGACGCGATGCCGATCACGATCGACACCATGGCGAAGGATTTCAACAGCAGCCCGGTCTGGCCCTGCGCCTGCAGCGCTGACATCACTTGCGCACCTTGCTCGGTCCAGGATTTTGCCTTCAGGCCGGTGATCGCGGTGATCCGCAGCGCGGTGGCATCCGCCGCCATCAGATCAGACAGCTTGATCTCGATCCGCGTCACCCCCTGCGGCAGCGCCATCAGGGTGCGGGCGGTATCAAGGCTGACATAGGCGGTCGCACGGTCAAAGCCGCCCTGCCCGATCTTGTAGATGCCCGATACCGTCAGCAAAGCATTGACCCCTTGGGCTGAATCCAGCCGGATGGTATCGCCGACCGTCAGATCAAGATCATCGGCCAGCGTCTGCCCGAGGATGGTAAGCCCGGTGCCCAGCCGGACCGAGCCTGCGACAATGTAGCTATCAAGCTGCACAATCGCCGATTCCTTGCCCGGCTCGACACCGTTGATCGCCACCTGCGCCACTTGGCCGACCCGCGTGATAAAGCCGCTGCCGGTGATCTGGGGTGATACCGCCACCACCCCCGGCAAGGCTTCAATCATCGGCACATAAACCGCCGCATCGCGCAGAAACGCCTGCCGCAGCGCCGATTTTTCCTGTGCGAGCAGGATTTGCCCCAAGTTTTGGTCCAGCAAAAGCGCCGGGTCTTCAACCTCGGCAACAATGCTGACGTGGGCAAGATCGCCCGCGATGCTGGCAAGGATGAAGTTCGCCAGACCGCCGATCAGCGCGCTCATGAAGATAAAGATGAACACACCCAAAGCGACGCCCAGCACCAGCAGCGCGGATTGCGCTTTGGTGGACAGCAGATAGCGAAAGGCGATTTTAAGCGCGTACAGCATCAGGGATCGGCCTTGGCGGCGGCGGGCAGGCTGATCGCCAACCCATCCGACAGACCCGTCGCATCGGTGATCACCACATCGCCCACCGTAAGCGCAGCGGTCACCTGCACCCGGTCTGCGGGCCAATCCACCACGCTGACGTCGCGGCGCACGGCACGGCCTGCCACCGCGACAAACACCGACGCACCCGTGGCATCGCTGATCACAGCCGCGCGCGGGACCGAGATTGCAGCCGCCTGACGCTCGACAATGATGTTCGCCGTCACCGTCAGGCCAACCGGAGCGGTCACGGTCTTATCAAATGCGATCTTTACCGCCAGCCCGCCGGTTGCCGCATCGACCTGCGCCGCCACAAAGCTGACGCGGCCGTCGCGCTTGGTGCTATCGCCCTTCAACTGCAACACGGCGGGCAACCCTAACGTCATCCGCGCGGCATAGCCTTCATCCACATCGGTCTCGACCAGAAGTTTTCCGGGATCGGCGATGGCAAACAACGCGGTGGCGATATCAACGACTTGCCCGACTTCGGCGTTACGGCTTAGGACGGTCCCTGCCACCGGGGCCGCAATGGTGTATTTCGCAAGGCTGATCTGCGCCTGATCCAGCAGGGCCGTCAGGCGCGCCACCTCTTGCGTGGCGGTTTGCTGCGCTGTCCTTGCATCGCCCAGCGCCGTGCGGGTGACGTTGCCGCCCAAAGCCTCGGCCCGCGCAAGATTGGCTTCGGCTTGCGCTTGCGCGGCGAAACCAGCATCCAACCCCGCGATGGCCTGACGCACTTGCGCCTGCTGTCCCGAAGCATCCATCTGCGCCAGAACCTGCGCTTGCTGAACAACCGCGCCCGCCTCGACCAGCACCGATGTCACTGTGCCAGCAACGCTGGGTTTTACCGCAACCAGATGCTGCGGCGCCAACCGCCCGTTCACCGCCAGAACCAAGATCAGCGGCGCGGGCGTGGCCGTCTCAACCGTGACAGCCAGCGCCTTGCTCGCCCATGGCTGAACATACCAAAGCGCCGCAGCACCAAGGACAAGTGCCACCAGACCCGCCCAGATCCACCGCTTGGGGGCTTCCCTAGGGCTAAGCGTTTCTGGCCGCTGGGGCGGCACCGTCAACTAACCGCCTGGGTTGGGCCTCGCAAGGTCCGTGCCCGTGCTGACGGCTGCGCCGCTGGTTGTTTTGCTTTCAGACATCCGACCACCACTTTGACACCGCACGACGCACCACTGCGACCATCTGCGCGGCAGATTTGCAGTAGCGAAATGACGGCTGAGTTGGTTTCACGTGATCTGTCCTGCAAACGAAAGCTGCGCTTTGAACATCCTAGCCACGCGTAACCTAAGGCGCGTTGATCTGGATCAGCGCGCCGCCGCAACACCAAGACTACGGTCACAGCGGGATGCCAAGGCCCCTGCGTTGCCGCTGACTCATTCAGCTGCATACCGGCGATGAGCACCTGAAAATATCTGCTATTCGTTTGAAAAACCAACCTGAAGCAGTGCCAAGACAGCGAATCTGCGCAATCATCAGCCACAACCTGTCAATTCATGTCTGTCCCCAGACACGTTGGCGCAAGACCCGCCATGCCCGGTGCCCCTCTCCTCCCTTGTTGCGCACCGGGCGGGCAACCTTGTTTGTCAGGCAGCGCACGGGACGGCCTCTTGTCAGAATAGGTCACATGCGCGATCTCATCCTGCCAGAGCGCGCCGCATCTCCATGATTCAGCCTATAGATTTTTCTGAATTTTCCGCGATTTCTGCGGATTTTCCCGTGCGTTTGCGGTAACAATCGTCCTTCACAGCCGAAATTCTCGATTTCCTTTCCCCGTCCTCGGCGATTTGGGATGACGCCGCAGGGCAGCTCTGACACATTCGCAGTGATGACGCGGTGCGCGGTGGGGCTGTCGTCTTTGTCACCAGCGGATGCGGGTGGATCAAACCCTTGCCGTCTTGGTGGATCGGGCTTTGGCCAATGGTCCCGCAACAAAGGCAAGGCCCGCATGACGTACCCAGATGTTCTGATCATTGGCTCTGGCATGGGCGGGGCGACGCTGGCTGCGGCTTTGGCACCCTCGGGCAAGCGGATTGTGATCCTTGAGCGCGGCGACTGGTTGAAAGACAGCCCGCAAGCCCGCGATCCGGGCGCAGTCTTTGGCGGCCATTTCAGCCCCGGCGAGACATGGTATGATGCCAATGGCGGCACCTTTACCCCGAACAATTACTACCACCCCGGCGGCAATTCGAAATTCTACGGCGCGGTGCTGATGCGTTATCGGGCGGAAGATTTCCGGCCATTGCAGCACATGGGCGGCACCGCCCCCGGCTGGCCGATGCCCTATGATGCGTTCGAGCCCGATTATCAGGCCGCCGAGGAAATGTATCAGGTGCGCGGCACTTTGGGCGAAGACCCGACCGAGCCGCACCATTCGCGCCCCTACCCGTTCCCCCCCGTGCCGCACGAGCCGGATATGGTGGACCTCTGCAACCGGCTGAAAGCACAGGGCCTGCATCCGGGGGCGTTGCCCTTGGGGGTGGATATTGACCTGTGGCTGAAAGGCGGCCCGCTGACCTTTGACGGCTTCCCGAACACCCGTGGCGGTAAGATGGATGCCGAAACCATCGGACTTGCGGCGGCCCTGAAACATCCCAACGTCACTTTGATCACCAAGGCCCGCGTCACGCGGTTGATCGCCGATGCAGGTCGCATCACATCCGTTGAATATGAACAGGACGGCCAAGCGGCACGGATTTCGGCGGAACTGGTGTGCCTGTGCGCCGGTGCGGTGAAATCCGCCTGTTTGCTTTTGGCCTCAGCGGATGCCGATCACCCCACGGGCCTTGCCAATACCTCTGATCAGGTTGGCCGCAACTTCATGAACCACAATATCACCGCCGTTCTGGGGGTCAGCCCATTCCGCCGCAACCGCTCGGTGTATGAGAAAACCATCCAGATGAACGACTGGTATCTGACCGGCGGCCCGAATGGCGAACCCTTGGGCAATGTGCAGATGCTGGGGCGGATCACTGGCGAGATCATGGCCGCCGAATCCGGCCTGCCTTTGCCAATCTCGCGTTGGCTCGCCGATCACTCGGTGCATCTGATGACGATGTCGGAAGACCTGCCGAACCCCGAAAGCCGGGTGTTTTTACGCGATGGCCAGATCGTTCTGAAATGGCAGCGCTCGAACTGGCAGGCGCATGTTGCGCTGAATGCCAAGCTGAAAGCCACGCTGAAAAAGGCGGGCTGGCCGCTGGTGCTGACCAAGACCTTTGAGAAACGCACCCCCAGCCACCAATGCGGCACCGCACGGATGGGGGCGGACCCGGCGACCAGCGTGGTCAACCCGTTCTGCCGCAGCCATGATCTGGAAAACCTGTTCATCGTCGATGCCTCGGTGTTGCCGACCTCTGCGGCGGCCAATCCGTCGCTGACCGTGGCGGCTTTGGCTTTGCGCACCGCGCGGCATATTTTAGAACGCGGTGCCTGAGCCGCGCTAACCCTCCAGCCCCCGCGTCATCGCCTCGACCAAGGCCGCGACCTCCCCCGGCAACTGCGCACGCGGGGTGGCGACAAACCGCGCCGTCAGCGCCAGCATCACCACGCCATGCACGGCGGCAAACACCGTCAGCGCGCGCTGGCGCAGCGCGGCCCCCGCGAGATCAGGCCGCAGCTTGGACAAGGGAGCGATGATCTGTGCGACCAGCACCGCGTGTTCATCGCGGTGCCAATCCGGGGCCTCGATGCCTTCCGGCAAGCGATGGGTGAACAAGGCCGCCCACAGCCGGAAGTTCTGCAAGGCAAAGCCGACATAGCCCTGCGCAAGTTCAGCCATCACCGCGCGCGGGCCATGCCCCGGCACCACCGCCGCCTGCAACGCCGCCCCAAGCCGTGCCAAAGTGCGCGAGTTCACCTGCAGGATCAACCGATCCAGATCCTCAAACGCGGTATAAAGCGCGCCCAAGGCACAGCCCGCATCTGCCGTCACATCGCGCGCCTTCAGCCCGTTCAAGCCACCCGAAGCGATTCGGGCCTCGGCGGCGTCGATCAGGCGCTTTTTCAGATCCTCGCGCTGTTCTTCGCGATTGCTGCGCATTTCGCCCTCGATTGTTTCGTGAACGGCGTTCATTATTTTCTTGAACAGCGTTCATGCTTCTGTCATACAGAGTTCATGAACACGGTTCATAACAAGGGAGAGTAAAATGTTCAAACTGTTTGTCACCCTGTTGCGCGGTCGCAACGCTGATGCAACGGATGCTTTGAGCGATACTTTGGCGCTGCCGATCCTGCGCCAACAGCTGCGCGATTGCGCCGGCGGGGTTGAGGCCGCCCGCCGCGCCGTCGCCATGGTGATGGCCTATGCCGAGCGCGAACGCAAAGCTTCGGCCCGGATCAGCGCCCAACTGGCCGATCTGGAAACCCGCGCTTTGGACGCGCTTGCCAAAGGCCGCGAAGACCTTGCGACCGAAGCCGCAGCTGCGATTGCCCAGCTGGAGGCCGAAGCCGCCACCACCGCCCGCGCCTTGGCGACCTATGATGCCGAAATCGCGCATCTGCGCGGCGTGTCGTCGGATGCCGAGGCCCGGCTGCGCGATCTGCAACGCGGCCAGCGCCTTGCGATTGCCACCGATCACACCCAGCGTCTGCATGGCGCAGCGGCTATCGCCACTTTAAGCGAGGCCGAAGCCACCCTCGCCCGCCTGCAGACCCGTCAATCCAATACAGAAGCCGCCCGCGCGGCGGTGCTGGAACTGTCGGCCTCGACCAATGCCGAAGCGATGCAGAACCGCCTCGCTGCTGCGGGATGCGGTGCGCCTTTGCGCCCCGATGCAGCATCAGTTTTGCAGCGCCTGAAGGCCCGCGCAGCGTAAGCCGCTTTGCCTAATCTCACGCAAGACCACAACATATTGTGTTTTCTTCGCTAAAATCTGCCAGATCACACAAGTCATTCCCAGCGGGGAAAGCCTTCAAAGCCGAAAGCCAATACCCGGCAGATGAAATCAACGCGCCAAAATCCCAACCCAATCCAAGGACCCTCAAAATGAACGACGTGCTCGTTGCCAAACCCTCGACCGCCTGGACCATGTTCACCTATCTCAATTTCGGCGTCGCCGCCGTGATGATGGCAGGCGGCATCTACTTTCTTGAGGCAACCTTCGCCGCCAAAGGCTTCTATGCCATGGCAGCACTGATGCTGGTCAGCTCTACCGCCGCGATCACCAAATCCATCCGCGATGCCGAGGAATCGCAGCGTCTGCACAACAAGATCGACGAAGCCCGCACCGAGCGTCTGCTGATGGAAGTCAACACGCAGCAGCGCTAAGGTCAGGCGAACCGGGTCGCGCCATCGGTGCGGCCCGATCCTTTCAAGACAAGTGCTTTGTTGGAGATCACAATGGCCCCCCTGCCTCTCACCCCCCTGCGCCGTTTTGGTCGCGGGCTTGGCCATCTTGGCTTTATCCTCCTGCTGGCGCTTGGCACGGCATGGACTGCGACAGCGCTTTATATCCAACTGCACGGTTGGGTGCAGATCTCTGCTTGGGTGGCCTTGGCATCAGCGGTGCTGGCGGTGCTCATCTTGCGCTTTGGCAAACGCCGCCTGGGCTGGCTTGGCTTTGCGATTGCGGCTTTGGCGGTGGCTGGTTGGTACATCACCATCCACCCCCGGCAAGACCGCGACTGGGCACCGGATGTGGCGCATGGGGTGTCCGGTACGGTTGCGGGCGATCAGCTGACGCTGAAGAACGTGCGCAATTTCGACTGGACCTCGGATTTGGAAGCCATCCCGCATTGGGAAAGCCGCAGCTATGATCTGAGCCAGCTTGAAACCGTCGATATGATCACCTCGACCTGGGGCGATCCGAATATCGCGCATCTGATCGTCAGCTTTGGTTTTGCTGGCGGAGATCATGTGGCATTTTCGGTCGAAATCCGCAAAGAGAAGGGCGAGAGTTTTTCCTCGATCGGCGGGTTCTTCCGGCAGTTCGAACTGGTGCTGATCGCCGCGGATGAGGCTGACGTGGTGAAAGTGCGCACCAATTTCCGGGGCGAGGATGTGCATCTGTTCCCGGTCAAACTGGATGCAGCCCAACGCCGCGCCTTGTTGCTGCGCTATATCGCCTTCGGCAACCAACTGGCTGAGGCCCCGGTGTTTTACAACACCGTCACCGCCAACTGTGCCTCGACGGTGTATAGTCTGGTGCAGGTGATCAAGCCGGATATGCCGTTGGACTCTCGGTTGCTGTTCTCGGGACAACTGCCAGAATATATTGACGAATTGGGCGGTCTGCCGGGCGATATGCCGATGGATCAGCGCCGCAAGCTGGCCGAGATCAGTGCTTTGGCACTGACATGGCAGCCGGGGCAGGATTTCTCGGCCCTGATCCGGGGACAGTAGGGTTTGCGCAGCTTTGCTGCATCGACCAAGCCCGGGGTTTCACACCCCCGGACCCCCGTGGGATATTTGAGCAGAGAGGATGACAGTTTTAGATAAGTTTGAGGGCGTTTTGCGGCTAGTTGGCGAGATCGAGATACACCCCATTCGACCAGCCAAAGCCGTCTTGCAACGCATATTCACCGCCTGTGCTGGGGGCAAGCGGATCTAACACGTTGTATTTTTCGACAAACTTACCACTGGCATGAAACACCGTATCGCAGGTGGCAAGCCAGCGCTGGCGCAGGGTTTCGGCCAGATCATGCAAGCCATAGCGGCGCAGGCCCTGCACCGCGATCCATTGCAACGGGGCCCAACCGTTCGGGCTATCCCATTGCTGGCCCGAGGTGATGTTGGTGGTCAGCAACCCCCCCGCGCGCAGCAGATGGGTTTGCATCCAAGTCGCTGCGGTTTCGGCTTGGTCTTGGGTCGCGGCCCCTGCGTAAAGTGGAAACATGCCAGCGGCGGTGGTCAGCAGGTTCCGCGTACCATCTGCGATCAGAACATCGTGGAAATAACCGGTCTCGGCACTGTAAAAGCGCTTCGAGATTTCGGCGCGGCGTTGGTTGGCGGCGGCGCTATAGCTGGGGTCGCCGGAAGCTTCGGCAAGGATTTCCGCGTAGCGCAGCAGCAGACAGTTCAGATCCACAGCCCAGAGATCGGTGGTGCGAATCGTGGTCAGATCCATCGGATCGGTCAGCCAACGCGCCGAGAAATCCCAGCCACTTTCGCAAGCCGCGCGTAAGTGGCGGAAATAGTCTGCGGGGACGCCGTTGTGCTGCGCCTCAAGATCGGTGCCATACATCTCGACGTGCGGGCCTGCGGCTTCGTCCCAATAACGGGCGAGGCCCTGATAAGTGTGAGCGCTTTCGATGAAATAGCGGTATTCGCGTTGCATTGCAGGCAGATAGCGGGCGTAAGTGGCGGGCAGATCGCCGATTGCGCAGCCATAATCCTGCACCATTTGCGCGAAGAATGGCGGCTGCGCGCGGGTCAGGAAATAGCTGCGAAAGCCATTGGGGATATGGCCGATTTCGCTGATCGCATAGGCGAAATTATCCAGCATATCGCGCACCAGCCCGGTTTGCCCCGATTTCAGCAGGCCGAGTTGGGTGAAATAGCTGTCCCAATAATACGCCTCTTGGAACCGCCCACCGACCACGACGTAGGGATGCGGCAAGGCAAAGCGGCTGGAGCGTTCATTTGGATCATCGGCGGGGCGGATCAGATGCGGCCAGATCGCTGCCAGATGCTGTTTTGGACTGTGTTTGGGGTTAGTGTGATAGGCATTTTCATCGGCGGCCACGGGGCGAAAATGGGCGGCATAAAACGCTTTCAAATCGACAATGCTGTTGGCCTTCGCCAGATGGTAAGCGTGCAGGATTTCCGTCGCGGGCGACAACAGGATTGAATCGGAGATCGCCTTTTCATCTGGCCAAATCCCAGACAGATGCAGGTCTGTGAACAGATCGCCGAGGCTATGTTCCAGATGTTCCATGGCAGCCTCCCTATGCTCTGATCTCTCCAAAGCGTATTCAAATTGCTTGCGCAACAGGCGTGTTGTCACCGAGGCACAAAAATCGCGGCTAGCGCAACTCCATCCGCAGATATTGCGTGCGTAGCGCCGCTGCCGACAGCCGCAATCCCTATTACTGGAAAGTCGACAACTCCGGCCAGCAGCTGACCTATCTGGATGAGGTGCAGTACCGCCTGTCAACTTGTGGCGACCGCGATGTGCAGGCTGTGGCAGGCACCAGCGATTTTTCCAACCTTGAGCAGCCGGAAAACTTCGTCGAAAGCCTGAAGAATGCCGCCGATCCGGCGAACCCGGCGCGTCTGGTTTTTGGTCCGCGCTCGATTGCTTATCAGCTGTTCTTCAACCTGTCGGCCAATGGCTGGGGCGAACCCGATGCCCGCGCCCAAGCCCTGCGCGAGTTGAACCGCAACCTCGATTTCCGCAAAGCCGTCACCAACGCCGTGGACCGCCAGCGTATTGGCGACAGCCTTGTCAAAAGCCCGTTCACAGCGCTTTATGCGGGTGGTTTGCTGACATCGACCTCCCATTTTGACCCGGCGTCTACCGTGTTTTAGCCATTCTCGCTGGAAAGCGCTAAAGAGGCGTTAAAGCCGGCTGGGCTAGGGGATACCGTTGGCGATGGTATGGTTAAGGTCGCAGGCGGTGAGGATATGAATATCACCCTGCTGGTCAATGCCGATTATACCACCGACAAGAACATCGCCGAAAGTGTGGTGGCGATGATGGCCGATGCGGGCGTCAAGCTGACGCTGAACAGCCTCGCGGGCAAAGACTATGACAACGCCCGCGAAAGCGGCCAGCACGACTGGATATCCGTCGCAACGACCCAGAGTTTGTCTCGGTTGTGCAAGGCATTAGCCGTCTTGCCCTCACTGGCCCGGCAACCGCCACTTGGCAATATGCCAATGCCAAAGGCGAGTTGGACCTGCTGCCCTATGAGCAGAAACTGGTCGATGACATCACCGCCTTCAACAGCACGCAAGATGCCGCCACCTGTGCCGATGCGATGAAGGATTATCAGAAAACCTTCACCGAAAACGTCAATGCCGTCGGTCTGACCGCCTATCGGGGCGCGCTGATCATCAACAAGCATTTCGCCAATATCCCCTTGGGCGCGCCGCTCTTCATGTACAACTGGACGGAAGCCAACATCATCCGCGAGCGCGTTTTCATGCCCGCAGACAAGCAGATCGGTGCCGAACCGCATCCCGGCAAATTGGCCGCAAAACTCGGTGAAAGCACGATTATAGCTGAGTAGTCGCGCCAAACCTCCGCGGTGGGGTGGTATACCCTGCCCACCGGACCCGCCCCTTATCGCGTCAGGCAAGCCACATGCGGCGTTTCCTTGTGATCCGCATTTTGCAATCCATTCCCGTGCTGATGGTGATGAGCAGCATCACCTTCGTCATCATCCAGGCCCCGCCCGGCGATTACGGCGATTTCATCCGCGCCATTGTGATCGTGCAGGGCGGTGCCACCCCCGAAGCCGCCACTGCCGCCGCCAATGCCTCCTGTGAGGCGAATGTTCTGAACGATCCGATGGTGCTGCAATATGGCCGCTGGATCTGGGGCATCCTCGTTCTTGGTGATTTCTGCATGTCTTACGCCTATAACAAACCGGTGCTGGATGTGGTGATGCAGCGCCTGCCCGCCACCATCGCCATCGCGTTGACCTGCCATCTTCTGGAGTCCTTGCTGGGGATTTCCTTTGGCATCCTTGCGGCGGTGCAGCAATACACTTGGGTCGACACCGTGCTGACGATCATCGCTTGCCTTGGCATGACCATTCCGCGCTTACTGCTGGCGCTGATCATCCTCTATATCCTCGCCTACAAACTGAGTGCGCAGGAAATCGGCAGTTTCTACCCGTCAAAATTCGGCGGGCAAGCTTATTGGCTGGGCTGGTTTAACTTCAACCGGGCCAAGCTGTGGAACCTGATCCAGCATATCTGGCCAGTGATCCTTGTCGCCACCATCGGCGGGATGGCCTGTAACATGCGGGTGATGCGGGCGAATTTGCTCGACACCCTGAACGCGCAATATGTAGAAAGCGTCCGTGTCAAGCGGCTTGGCTAGGGGGCCGTGATCCTGCGCCATGCGGTGCCGAATGCGCTGCAGCCGCTGATCGTCTACCAAGGCGTCGCGCTGCCCTATAGGCTGACCGGAGAGATTGAGGTCGCCACCGTCTTCGGCCTCGCCACCATCGGCCCTGCCATCGTGGGTTCCATGGCGATCGGCGATGTCTATGTCACCGCCACTTTGCTGCTGGTGCTGGTGGCCACCCTGATTATCGGCAATATCATCGCCGACCTGCTGCTGGTCGCCCTCGATCCCCGCATCCGCGTAGGAGGAGATACATGAGCACGGTTTCTGGCCCCCATATCCACGCAGGCGAAGCCGCAGATGAGCGGCTTTCGACCGCGCCTTCGACCTCGCAAAGCCACCCGGCCCTCATCTGGCACGCTTCCGCAAATCCATCCCCGGCATGGTCGGCTTCATCTTGGTCTGCGCGCTGCGGATCATCGCCATCTTCGCCAATGTCTTCGCAGCGATGAACCCCAACGCCGCCACCGCCTCTTCGCGCCGCCGGATCAGATTTCCTTCTTCACCACAGACGGCTTCACCCTTTGGACCGTCGCCTACGTCATCACCGAAAGCGCCGAACTTGACGCCGTCACCTACCAGTCGCTGATGGGCCCGGATATGGAGAACCCGCGCCCGCTGGCCCTGTTCGCCAAAGGCTGGAAGTATAAATTCTGCCTGATCCCGACCAACCCCCACTTCATTGGCCTGTCTGACGGCAGCCCGCCGCACATCCTCGGCACCGACAAATTGGGCCGCGATACCCTGTCGCGTAGCATTGTCGGCAGCCGGATCAGCCTGATGATCGCGCTGGTCTCGATCACCCTGATCACCGTGATCGGCAACTTGGCGGGTATCAGTTCGGGCTATGTTGGCGGGTTATCTTGGCGGCCGATTTGACATGTGGTTTCAACGCTTTGTCGAGATCATCCTCGCCTTCCCGCAGCGGCCGCTTTCCCTCGCCCTCACCACACTGATCCCCTTCGCGGCGCCGTCCTACATCTTCCTCAGCTTCGTGATCTTGGTCATCGTCGGCCTCGACTGGGCGCATCTCTCCCCTGAAATGCGCGGCCAAACCATGTCGATGGCCCGCGTCGATTACGTCCGCGCCGCGATGACCGTCGGGGCCTCCGACCGCCGCATCATCACCGCCATATTCTGCCCAACGTGATCAGCCACGTCATCGTCGCCGTCACCCTCGGCATCCCGACGATCATCCTGCTGGAGTCTTTCCTCGGTTTCCTCGGCTTTGCGGTCAAACCAGCGCTGATCTCTTGGGACATGATGCTGCAAAACGCTGGCAGCTTCAGCGCATCGGTTCCTACGCGTGGATTCTGTCGCCCGCAGGTTTCGTGCTGCTCGCCGTCTTCGCCTTCAACGCGCTGAGTGATCTACGGCAACATCGCCAACAAAGGGTTTACCCCCACAACTGCCCAAAGGTTGTGCTGTAAAGTCCCGATTCTGGTGGACAATAGCGGCTTGCAACCCAATGTTGTGAAAGACATTCCGCCGCAACTGATTGCATTGATGCGCACCAATATCAACGTGCAGGAACTCACCGTCGCAGCATTGGTCAATGAAAATCGCGAACACATTTACCACGCCGCAATGCTCGACCCGCACACCGAGGCCGAACTTGATCTCGACCAAATCTGGAACCTGACCCAAGATCTGCTTGCCGCCCACGATGATTGGCTGCCCGCATGGGCACGGGTTCAAGCGCGCAAAGCAGGCTAAGATGAGATTCAAAAATCGTCATAATCGGCGCAGGATCGGTCGGGTTTTACCAAGAATCTCTGCTCGGATACCCTGAATATGCCGGAATTCGCCGGGATCGAGATCTCCCTCACCGATATCAATCCGCACAGCCTTGAACAGGTTGAGAAAATTATTTCACGCATCGTGAAGGTGAGCAATCTTCCCACCCGCATCACCGCCACAACCGATCTGCGCGAAGCCCTGAAAGACGCGCGACATATCATGAATGTGATGCGCATTGGCGGGTTAAAGGTTTTTGCCGACGACATCCGTATCCTGCTGAAGTACGGCGTCGATCAATGTGTTGGTAACACGATCTGCGCGGGTGAGCTGATGTATAGCGCAGCGCGGCATCGTGACGATGCTGAAGTTTTGCCAGGAAATCAAAGAGGTATCCGAAACCGGCGGCTATCTGCGCTAGACTGCCGAGATTCGCAACTGGTTTGAAACCGATTTCCCGGTGTTTCTGGAAGAAGCGGGCAAGCACTTGTTGGACTACGAGCATAGCGACGAACACGCCAGCCACATCCTTGAAGCACAGGAAACGGGTCGTAGCTATCGCGGCCATTTCAATGTGAAAAACGGCGTCATTATCCAAAACTTACCTGACGATTGCATCATCGAAAGACCCAGTTTTGTCGATCGTTTCGGCATCAATATGGTCGAAAATGCCCCCTTACAGATGCCTGTGCGGCGAGCTGCAACGTCTCGGTTTCGATGCAAGGGATGGGGATGAAAGCCGCGATTTCCGGTGATGTTTACCTGCTGAAACAAGCCGTTCTGCATGACCCGCTGGTCGGTGCGATCTGCGCGCCGGATGAGGTCTGGCAGATGGTCGATGATCTGTTGGTGGCGCAAGCGCAATGGCTGCCGCAATACGTCTCTGCGATTCCGGCGGCGACCCTGCGGCTAAAAACCCCGAGAGTGAAAACCAGCGACTGGGCCGTAGCGGCGCGGTTGGCACAAGGAAAAAGGCCGCTGAGGGCCACGGTTTGAGCACCAAGCTGATGGAGTAAGCCTGAAACTTATCTAAAATTGTCATCCTCTGCGCGCAAATATCCCACGGGGGGAGCGCAGCGAGGGGGGCGTGAAGCCCCTTTACCCGGCCAGCCCATAGACACGCCGCGCGTTTTGATGGCCGATCATTGCCTGCTCATCCGCTGACAATCCGGCCAGCAACGCCCGGCTTAGGTCAATCCATGCAGGCAAGCCCACGGCCAAATCCACCACTGGCCAATCGCCACCCCAGATCATCCGCGCCGGACCAAACACCTCCAGCATCGCATCTGTGTAGCGCTGCAATACGGCGGCGGAGGCCGTGCCGGGCGTGCAATTCACGGTAATGCCAGAGAATTTCAACCAAACATGCGGCAGCAGCGCCATCTGCTTTAGTCCCGACAACCAAGCCTCAAAGCCATCCCCCGCCACATCCGGGTTGCCGCAATGGTCCAGCACCAGCACCTGATCCGGGCAAGCCCGCGCCAAATCCGCAGCAATACGCAACTGATGGGCATGAAACACCATATCATAAGTGTACCCCGCAGCCCCGATCTTGCGGATATTGCGCCGAAAGCCCTCGCTTTGGCTCATCGCATCATCAACGACATGCAAAAGCCGCCGGAACCCCACCACCGACAGCCCGCGGCATTCCTGCAGCCAATCGTCAAAGCCAGCGTCAGTATCGGGTCGACAAGAGGCAATCTGCCCCAGCATCCCGCCCTTGCCGACCAGCCCAGCGATCAACCGCGCCTCGGCCTGATAATCACCGTCATCCACCCCGGTTTCCATGAAAACCGTACCAATCACGCCCTTGCCCGCCACCAGCCGCGCGTAATCCTCGGGCGTGAAATCGCCCTGCAAGGCGGGCAGGCCTGTCGTCCAAGCATAGCCCAACTTAGCGCGCAAAATCAGGTGTTGATGGGTATCAATCAGATCCATCTTAACCCTCCCCAAAGGCAAAAGGCCCGGCGTCGCCACCGGGCCAAATCCTCAATCCGCGATCACGTCTTGGCGTTGCTGCCCCAGACCCTCGATGCCAAGTTCCACCACATCCCCGGCTTTGAGATACTTCGGCGGCTTCATCCCCAGGCCCACACCCGGAGGCGTCCCGGTGGAAATCACATCGCCCGGATGCAAGGTCATGAATTGGCTGAGATAATGCACCAGAAACTGCACGCCATACACCATCGTCTTGGTGGAGCCGTTCTGTATCTTGCTGCCATTGACCGTCAGCCACATCGACAGGTTCTGTGGATCGGAAACCTCATCCCGCGTCACCAGATAGGGCCCGATCTGGCCGAAATTGTCGCAGGATTTGCCCTTGGTCCACTGCCCCGAACGCTCGGTCTGAAACGCCCGCTCCGACACGTCATTGGTCACCGCATAGCCCGCGACATGGTCCATCGCGTCGGCTTCCGAGACATATTTCGCCTTTTTGCCGATGATCACCGCCAATTCGACCTCCCAGTCGGTTTTCACCGAGGTGCGCGGAATGATGATCGGATCGTTCGGGCCACAAATCGCGCTGGTAGCCTTCATAAAGATGATCGGCTCTGGCGGCACCGTAGCGCCGGTTTCGGCGGCGTGATCGGAATAGTTCAACCCGATGCAGATGAATTTGCCAGTCCCCGCCACGCAAGGCCCCAGCCGCGCGCCCTGCACAATCGGCAACCGCGCCGGGTCCGCAGCCCGGATTTTGGCGATCCCTGCATCCGACAAAACGTCGCCGCCAATGTCCGACACAATCGCCGACAGATCGCGCAATGTGCCGTCACTGTGCAAAATCCCCGGTTTTTCAGCCCCGATGGGGCCATGACGAAGCAGTTTCATATTCAATCCTTATGCGTTGGCCCAACCGCCGTCGATCACATGCGCGACCCCAGTGGTATAGGTGGATTCGTCGGAAGCCAGATAAGTCACCAAAGCCGCGATTTCATCGGCTTTGCCAATCCTGCCAATGGGTTGGCGGGCGATAAAGGCGGCCTTCGCGGCCTCATAATCGCCAGTATCGCGCAGGCGTTGCTCTAAGCTGGGGCTTTCAACCGTACCGGGGCAAATCGCGTTGCAGCGGATGCCGCAGGCTACGAAATCCACCGCGATAGATTTGGTCAGGCCGATTACCCCGGCCTTGGTGGCACCGTAAACAAAGCGATTCGGGGCCGCGATGACCGAAGACGCCACCGAGGCCATATTGATGATCGACCCGCCACCGTTCTCAATCATTCCAGGCAGAAATGCCTTACACATCCGGTACATAGCCGTCATGTTCAGATCTAGGCTGAACGCCCATTGATCCTCATCACAGTCCAGAATAGACCCCGCCGCCACGAAACCTGCGCAGTTGAACAGCACCTCAAACGGCCCCAATGCCGACGCTGCCGCGATAGATGCCGGATCGCGCACGTTCAACACCTGCGTCTCAATCCCCTCTGCCGCCAGTTCCGCCAACGTTTTTTCATTCACATCGGTGGCGACAACTTTCGCCCCCTCCCGCGCCATCATCAGCGCCGAAGCCCGTCCGATGCCTTGCCCCGCCGCTGTGATCAGCGCGCGTTTGCCTTCAAGCCGACCCATATCATCCTCCGCTTTGCCCGCACCCCGATTTTTTGCACCATGCCCCGCTCAGGCGGGCAGGTCCATCATCTTGGTGAAAATTTCCTGCCGCACGTCGAGCAAAACTTCCTCGACATCGCGCGCCTGCGGCCCACACATCCAAGCCATCACCGAGGCTGGAACCGCCGGGCGCACCAGCTTGTCTTGCGGGATCTTCGAGATCGGGTTGAATCCCGCGTCGCGAATAGCGCCCTGCATCGCGGTATCGGTCGGCGGAATACCGACGAAAAACGTTTTCACATCCGGCGCCAGTTCCATCGCCATCATTTGGCTCAGCATCCGCATCCCGGCTTTGGTGGTACAATATACCGTCCAGCCCTCCATCGGTGTCGTCGCGGCCCCGGTCCCCGCATTCACGATCACGCCTTTTGACGCCCGCAACAATGGCAGCGCCGCAATCGCCATCCGATGCACCCCGATCACATTCACCGCAAACGCCGGTGCCAACGCATCCGACGCCAATTCCGCCAAAGGCCCGATCGGTGTGATCATGCCCGCGTTGTTCACCAGCACATCGAGCCGCCCCGATTCGGCGGCAATTCGCGCCATCGCTGCATCGACATCCGCCTGTTTGGTCACATCCAGCGCCAGCACGGTCGCAGCTTCGGGCAGGACTTCCACACTTTCGCCCGAGAACACCCCGGCGAACACCTTTGCCCCGTTAGCCACCAGAATTCTTACCAATTCCGCGCCAATGCCCTTGCCCGCCCCGGTCACAAGCACGGTGCGTCCGGTCAAATCTGGCACGGGAACGGGAGCTAGATTGAACATTTTTCTTGACCTCAGATTGCTAAGCGTTGTTAATTGGCCTTACCAATTATCGAAGTATCGCGATCTGGCGGCCAAGTCAAAGATAAAGCCAAGCGCGGAACGAGGGGGGAATATGACGAAAATAGCGCGGATCGAGCCGATCCCGATTGAATACCCCGATCCGAACGATTTCGGCACCATCCGGCGCACGGTTTTGGTGCGGGTGGAGACGGACGACGGCATTGTCGGCTGGGGCGAAAGCATCGCGATGTGGCCAGAGGCTTGCAAAGCAACAGCACTGGTGATCCGCGAAGGATTAACGCCGATCCTGCTGGGTGAAGCCATTGATATCGAAACACTTTGGGCCAAAATGCGCCGCCATGTCTGGTGGTATGGCGAGGGCGGCGTAGCCAGCCTTGCGATCTCGGGCATCGACATGGCGCTCTGGGATATTCGCGGCAAACTGGAAGGCAAACCGCTGTATGAGCTGTTAGGCGGGCTAAAGCATGACCGCCTGCTCGCCAACGCCTCCAGCCATGTGAACAAAAAGGGCGAGGCCGCTTGCGTTGCCGATGTGGAAGGCTTTTTCGCCAACGGATTCCGCTCGACCAAGCTGGGCTTTGCGAAAAAGGGCGAAAGCAATATCGGCGGCGACCCTGATGTGGATGTCTCCTTCATCCGCGCTCTGCGCTCTGCCCTCGGCCCCGATGCCGGCATCTTGGTTGATATCGGCAACGGCGTGCGTTGGGATGTCGATACAGCGATCAGCGTTGCCAACCGGATGCACGATCTGGGCATCGGCTGGTATGAAGAACCGCTCTACGTCACCGATGACGCGGGCTATCGCAAACTCCGCGCCAATACCAAAGTCCGCCTGGCCTCAGGCGAGCGTGAATTCACCGAGGCGGGCTACCGTCGCCAGATGGAATTCGTGCAAGCGGTGGACGTCTACGGCGTCGACCCCGCCCGCGTCGAAGGCATCACCGGCTTCCGCCGCGTCGATGCTTTGGCGACGCAATACGGCAAGGCCGTGAACGCCCATGCGTGGTCCACAGGCATCACCACAGCCGCCAGCCTGCACCTCTCCTTGTCGTCCCCGAACACCGAAGTGTTTGAATTCAAACCCTTCCCGGTGATCGTGCAAGACGAACTGCTGGCCGAGAAAATCTGGCACAAAGACGGCTGGGCGTATCCAATCCACGGCTCAGGTCTTGGCATCGAGGTGCAAGAAGACGTCGTGCGCCGGATTGCAATGCAATGACTTTAACGCCCCCCACCGAGGATGATATCCGCAAAGGCGGCTTCTCCACCCCGTGGGATGCGCCGATGATCCCGCCGTTTCCGTTTCGGTTTCGCAATGCCGAAATCCTGACGGTGTATTGGCGCACAGACCCGGCAGCGATGGCTTTCCTTTTGCCGCCGCCGCTGCGCCCGGAAGGCGATATCGCCTGCTGCCATATCTACAAGATGAACGACACCGATTGGCTTGGCCCCTATGCCGAGGCGAATGTGATGTTCGGCGCGTCTTTTGGCGAACGTCAAGGGGCATATTCGCCCTATCTGGTGCTGTCGTCGGACGTTGGCGTGACGCATGGGCGCGAAATCCACGGCCAGCCGAAAAAGCTGGGAAAACCAGCGCTTGAGGCGCGCGGCGATCTGTTTGTTGGCACCGTTGAACGCAATGGTATCGACGTTTTGACCGCCACCCTGCCCTACAAACAGCGCCCCTGCGACCCGACCCGCCTGAAGCCCTATTTCGACTTCGCCACCAACCTGAACCTGAAGGCCATCGACCATATCGACGGCACCCCGGCGATCCGGCAACTCACCTCGCGTAAGCTGTCAGACGTGGTGGTGCATGAATGTTGGGAAGGCCCCTGTACGGTGGAACTGCGCGCCAACGCACAGATGCCGATCTTCCGCCTGCCGGTGCTGGAGCCTTTGCAAGGCTTCTACTGGCGCGCCGATTTCACCCTCGTCCCCGGCGAGATTATCCATGATTATCTTAAGGTTGCGCCATGAAAGTCGTTGTCACGGATTACACCTTCCCGGCGCTGGATCAGGAAACCGCCGCCGCCCAAGCCGCTGGGGCAAATTTCGCATCCTACCAATGCAAATCCGCCGAAGAAGTCGCCGCTGCGGTCGCAGGTGCCGATGTGGCCGTCGTGCAATTTGCCAGCTTCGGCCCCGAAGCCGCCGCCGCCGTCAAACCCGGTGCCACCGTGATCCGCTACGGCGTCGGCTATAACAACATCGACCTCGCCGCCTGCGCCAAACACGGATTGAAAGTCGGCTATGTCCCCGACTATTGCGCTGATGAAGTCGCCGACCACACCGCCGCCGCCGCATTAACCCTGTTGCGCAAACTGGTGCCGATGGATCAATCAGTCCGCGCGGGCGATTGGCTCGCGGTGAAGATCGCCAAGCCAATGAAACCGTTCAACAAAACCGACTTCGGCTTCTTCGGCCTCGGCAACATCGGCCGCGCCGTCCACGCCCGCCTGAAAGGCTTCGGCTTTCAATTCCTAGCATCCGATCCCGGTCTGACCGAGGCGCAAGCCGCCGAAATGGGCGTCCGAAAAGTCACCCCCGACGCCCTGCTGCGAGAGGCTGACATCATCAGCCTGCACGCCCCGGCCACCGCAGAGACCACCGAATATTTCAACGCCGCGCGCCTGAAAACCATGCAACCCCATGCGATGTTGGTGAATTCCGCGCGTGGTCAGTTGATAAACGAAGCCGATCTGGCCGCAGCTTTGACCAATGGCACCATCGCCGCCGCCGCGCTGGATGTGTTCCATGTTGAACCCTTGCAGGCCGACAGCCCGCTGCGCAGTGCCCCGAACCTGCTGCTGACACCACACGCCGCTTGGTATTCCGAAGCCGCGATCCATCAGCTGCAACTGCTTGTTGCCAACGACATTAGCCGCGCGCTTGCAGGCCAAGACCCGCGCAAACCGGTTCCACACTAACCACGATTCTATATTAAACCTCGGGAAACCAAGGGAAATAACCCGGCACGGGGGTCGTGCCAAACTATCTGGGAGGATAATATGAAACACGTTCTACTCGGCGCCGCAGCCGCGATGATGCTGACGACCGCCAATTTTGCCTATGCCGATACCATTAAGCTAGAGCCCGGCAAAGAAACCAACATGGTTTTGCTGCCGAAATTCCTTGGTATTCTGGTGTTCGATCAGGCCAATGAGGGCGCGCAAGAAGCCCACAAGGAACTCGCCAATCCCGGCAAACTGGAATTCACCGGCCCTACCCCGGAAAACTCCACCGCTGGCCAAATTGAGATCATGACCACCGCAGGCACCCAGAAGCAGGGTGCTGTGATGCTGTCAAACAACGCGGGCGACCAGATTGTGCCCTCGGCAGAAGCCGCCCAAGCCGCTGGCACAAAAGTTGTGACCTGGGACAGCCCGATCCCCGGCGGCAAAGGCGAAAGCGTGTTCGTAGCACAGGTCGATTTCGGCTTGATCGGCACCGTGATGGCCGATATGGCGATGGATATTCTGGGCGGCAAAGGCAAAATGGCCGTGCTGTCGGCCACCCCGGATGCCTCGAACCAGAACGCCTGGATCGAGTCGATGAAAGCTGCCCTCGCCGCTGATCCGAAGTACAAGGACATCGAACTGGTTGACGTGGTGTATGGCGATGACCAAGCCGAAGTGTCCTACAATCGCGCGCTGGCTTTGGTCGATAAATACCCCGATCTGGGCCTGATCATGTCGCCAACCACCGTGGGCATCCAAGCTTCAGCAAAAGCCATGCAAGACGAGGGTTTGTGCGACAAAGTTAAAGTGTCTGGCCTTGGCCTGCCGTCGGAAATGGTCAGCTACACGATGAACGGCTGTGCGCCGGAATTCGCTTTGTGGGACTTCCGCGATCTGGGCTACCTGACCTATTTCACCGCTTATGGCCTCGCGACGGGCCAGTTGAAGGGTGACATCGGCGAGACCTTCACCGCTGGCCGTATGGGCGATTTCAGTATCGAGGCCGATCCGGGCCGCGAAGGCGCCAAGCGCATCCTGATGGGGCCATTCACCGTCTACAACAAAGACAACGTCGAAGCCGCTGCAAAGTAAGGCTTTTTCACGCGGCCGGAGTCCCTCCGGCCGCGTTCTTCCCTGTGGATTGACCCTATGACCTTAGCACCCACTTTGGCGCTGCGCGGAGTCTCGAAGAATTTCGGGATGACCGCCGCCTTGACGGATATGACGCTAGAGCTTTTCCCCGGCGAAGTGCATGCAATTGTTGGCGAAAATGGCGCTGGCAAATCTACCATGATCAAAATCATGACCGGGATTCACCAACCTTCCTTCGGCGTGCTGGAGGTCGACGGCGCGCCCGTGGTGCTGAACGGCTCGAAAGCCGCCCGCCTGCGTGGCGTGGCCGCGATTTACCAAGAACCGATGGTGTTTCCCGATCTGGACGTCACCGAAAATATCTTTATTTCGGCCACTTCCGGGCTGCTGCTCAACCGCCCCGCCATGCGTCGTCGCGCCCGAGAGTTAATTGCCCGCATCGGCATGACGCTGGATGTGGACCGTATCGCATCCGGCCTGTCGCTCGCCGAGCAGCAAGCGGTGGAAATCGCCCGCGCCCTCAGCCAAGACGTCCGCGTGCTAATCATGGACGAGCCCACCGCCAGCCTGTCCGCGCATGAGGCATCCGAACTCCGCCGCATCGCCCGCGCTTTGGCCGATGATGGCGTCTCGGTGGTCTATATCTCGCACCGGTTGGAGGAGGTTTTCCAACTCGCCAACCGCGTCTCGGTGATCCGCGACGGCAGGCATATCTCAACCAAATTGATCGCCAACACCGATCCGCAAACCCTGATTGCCGAGATGGTGGGGCGTGAGGTTGGCAATTATTTCACCAAGATGCCATCAACCGCCACATCGGAAACTCTGCTGTCTGTGCAAGGCCTTAGCGTTGATGGCGTGTTTGAAGACATCTCGTTCGACATCAAACGCGGCGAAATCCTCGCGATGGCGGGCCTGATCGGCGCGCGCCGCACCGATGTCGCTTTGGCTTTGTTCGGGATGCTGAAAACCAGCGCTGGAGCCGTCACCTACAAGGGCCAACCGCTGAAAGTCACCTCCTCCCGCCAAGCCATCGACGCTGGCATCGCATATGTCTCGGAAGACCGTCGCAAGCTGGGTCTGGCGATGGCGCTGCCGATCCGCTGGAATATCAGCCTTGCCACCTTGCAAAAATACCTGACACCTTTAGGCCTGATCAACACCAGCGCCGAGATCGCAACCGCTTGGGATTACGTGAAAAAGCTGAACATCCGCACGCCGAACACCGATATCGCCGTAGGCAATCTGTCTGGCGGCAATCAGCAAAAGGTCATGCTGGCGAAATGGCTGAACATGGCGCCGGACCTTTTGATCGTCGATGAACCCACCCGCGGCATCGACGTCGGCGCAAAGGCCGAGGTTCACGCCCTGATCCGCGCCTTCACCGCTGCGGGCGGCACGGCTTTGGTGATTTCCTCCGATCTGCCAGAGGTTCTCGCCCTTGGCGACCGTATTCTGGTGATGCGCGAGGGTCGTCAGATGGCGATCCTTGACCACGCAGATGCCAACCAGGAATCCATCATGGCGCTTGCCACCGGACAAAAGGACGCCGCCTGATGGGCATTATTTCCCGCCTTTCCCCGGCCGCTTTGCGCATTTTGGCGCTGCTGGCGGTGTTTGCCATTGTCATCTTGTTCTTCGCCAGCCAGATCGAAGGCTATCTCAATGGCCGCCTGTTCAACCGGATTTCGTCCTCGGTCGCGATCATGGCGCTGATCGCCACCGGGCAAACCTTGGTGATCCTGACCCGCAACATCGACCTCTCGGTCGGCTCTGTTGTCGGCTTCACTGCCTTCGCCACCGGGTCCATCATCACCAACCACCCCGCGCTTAACCCCCTGCTTTTGCTGCTCTACGCTGCCCTCGTCGGCACCAGTTTCGGCATCGTCAACGGCCTGCTCGTGGCCTACGCCCGCGTACCTTCCATCATCGTCACCCTCGCCACCATGGCGCTGTTCCGATCCTTCCTCGTCGAATATTCCAACGCCAAATCCATCACCTCCGACAGCCTGCCGACTTGGCTCACCGATTTCCCGAACCTGCCAGTGTTCTCGATCGGCAGTCTGGAATTCCGCGCGGGCTTTACCGCCAGCCTTGTCGTGGTGATCCTCGTCCACCTCTGCCTGACCCGCCTGCGCCCCGCCCGGGCTTTGTTCGCCGTCGGCTCCAACCCCGAAGCCGCCGATATGGCCGGCATCGACGCCAAACGCGTGGTCTTCGCCGCCTTCGCTTTGTCGGGCCTGATGGCGGGCCTAGCAGGCTTCATGTTCCTCGCCCGCTTCGGCAATATCACCGTGGTCGCAGGCCTCGGGTTCGAGTTGAAATCCGTCGCCTCCAGCGTCGTCGGTGGCGTCAATATCTTCGGCGGTTCCGGCTCGGTGATCGGCGCTTTCCTCGGCGCGATCTTGGTCGATCTGTTGGAAACCAGCCTCGTCCGCTGGGCCGTGGTGTCGGAATTCTGGCGCGAAGCCGTCCTCGGCGCGCTGATCCTGCTCGCCGTCGCCACCGACACCATCCTATCGCGCCGCCTCGCCAAACTGCGCGCCAAAAAATCCAAGGAGGCTGCGAAATGAGCCGTCTGTTCAGCTGGGAAGGTTTCCTGTTCGCCTGCCTCGTGGCGATTTTCAGCTTCAACGCCATCGCCGCCCCGGATTTCCTTGGCATATCCAATCAAATCAACCTGTTCCAGCTTTCCATCGAGAAAATCATCCTCGCCCTTGTCATGACCTTCGTGATCATCAACGCCGAGATTGACCTCTCAGTCGGCTCGATGATGGGCCTCTCCGCCTGCACCTTCGGCTATCTTTACCAAATGGGCGTTCCCGCACCCTTTGTGATCCTGATCTGCCTGACCATCGGCCTCGCAGGCGGCCTGTTCAACGGCTGGTTCGTCGCCCGGCTGGGCCTGCCCAGCCTTGTCGTCACCCTCGCCACCCTGATCGGCTTTCGTGGCCTCGCCCGCGTCATGCTGGAGGATCGCGGCATCGGCAGCTTCCCCGATTGGTTCGCCGCATTGGGTCAAAAGGGCTTGCTCGGCCCGGTGCCCTTCGCGCTGATCGCCTTCGTGGTGCTGTTCGCCCTCCTATACATCCTGCTCGAACGCTCCGGTTTCGGGCGCAAAACCTATGTCATCGGCTCGAACCGAGACGTCGCCGACTTCGCAGGCATCGACACCTCCCGCCATAAAATCATCATCTTCACCATGTCCGGGGCATGCGCCGCCTTTGCAGGCCTGCTCTACGCCGCCCGCGTCGGCGCGGTGCGCGGTGATGTTGCAAGCGGTTTTGAGCTCGACGTCATCACCATCGTCCTCTTGGGCGGCGTCAGCATTTTCGGCGGCAAAGGCACGCTGGTCGGCACCCTGCTCTCAATCCTGATCGTGCTAAACCTGCGCAACGGCATGGCGCTGCTCAGCATCACCGGCCATATCCAAACCGGGGTGATTGGCCTATTGTTGATCGCATCCGTAGTGATCCCGCGCATCAAACTACCTACCCCCAGGTCTCTCAAGCCCGAGGTTGTAACATGACAGATCCGATCCGCATCGAATTTGAAACCCCGATCCAGCGCGAATCCGTCGCCGAAATGGTGGTCCGCCGCATCCTCGATATGGTGAAATCCGGCGTTCTGAAAGCCGGAGACGCCCTGCCGCCCGAACGCGATCTGGCGCTGTCGCTGGACGTCTCGCGCCCATCGGTGCGCGAGGCGATGCGGGGTCTGGCCGTGCTCGGCGTGGTGAAATCGCGCCAAGGCGGCGGCGCGTATATCTCTGATCTTGGCCCCGATGCCCTGCTTGGCCCGATCCAATTCTACCTATCGCTGGAACAAATGAACATCCGCGAGCTTTACGACGCCCGCAGCCTGATCGAATCCGATGTCGCCCGCCGCGCCGCCGTCAACATCACGGATGCCGATCTGGCCCGGCTTGAAGCGGTGCTGACCGCCCAACACGATACCATCGGCGACGCGCTGGCCTTCCGTAAATCCGACTTCGAGTTCCATGAGATTATCTGGATCGGTTCCGGCAACGCTTTCCTGAAACGCATCGGCGAAACCCTGAATGTGATCGGGCTAGAGTTTCGCAAACGCGCCTCGGAACGCCCCGGCGTTCTGGATCAATCGCTGCAAGACCACCGCCGCCTGCTGGATGCGCTAAAGGCCCGCGACCCCGCCGCAGCCGCAAGCGCAGCCGAGGCGCATATGCAAAACGTCTACCAATCGACCATCCAATCCACCGTCGCGCAGGAAAATTAGCATGGCCAAAATCGGAGTCGTCGGCATCGGTTGGTGGGCTTGCTTCAATCACATCCCAGCGCTGCAAGCCTCGGGCGATGTTGACAAAATCGCCATATGTGATCTTGATCCAGCCCGCCTGCAACAAGTCGGCGACCAATTCGGCATCACCGCCCGCTACAGTGAAGTCGCCGAAATGATCAAAGCCGAGGCGCTGGACGGCGTAATTATTTCCACCCCCCATGTAGCCCACACCCGCCCCGCCATCGCCGCCCTGCAAGCCGGGGCGCATGTGCTGGTCGAAAAGCCGATGGCCACCACTGCCGCCGATGGTCGCGCGATTGCTGCGGCTGGCATTGCAGCCGGGCGTGAAGTTCTGATCTCCACCGGCCTCAACTACACCCGCTTTTCTGCCCAAGCCGCCGCATGGGTGCGCAGCGGTGAAATCGGCGAAATCCGCCACGCCGCCTGCCAAATGGGCAGCGCTTTGGGTGATCTGATGGCGGGCGAGCCAATGCTGGAAACCGTAAACCACCTGTTCCGCCCCCCGGTCTCGACATGGTCCGATCCGGCCAAGGCAGGCGGATATGCCTGGGGCCAGATGAGCCATTCGCTGGCTTGGCTTTGCTACGTCGCCGATCTGCGCTTCCAATCCATCTACTGCCTTGATGGCAAATCAAAAACCGGCGTCGACTACTACGACGCCGCCGTCGGCCGCTGCACCAATGGCGCGACCGTAGCACTTTCCGGCGCCTCCACCGTGCCAAAACAGCGCGGTATGCACACCGACGTCCGGCTTTACGGCACCGAAGGCGTGATCTGGTTTGATTGCGAAGCGGGCCGCGCCCGGCTTGAACTTTCGCGTCTCGATGGCAGCAATGAAACCTATGCCATGGCCGCCGGGGAGGCCGAGTATGACGGCACCCTCCCCGTCACACATTTCGCCGCGCTCTGCGCCGGAAAACCCGTCGGCAACCCCGCCGACGGCGAAAACGGCGCCCGCGTCACCGAAGCCATTGCCGCGATGTATGCCTCTGCCGCCTCTGGCGCGGCTGTACAGATCGAGGGTTAAGATGAAACTGTCGCTTACGTCATGGTCTTTCCCCGCCTGTAGCTTGCAAGAATGTGCCGCTATCAGCCGCGCTTTGGGCATTGGCGCGCTGGATGTGGGTTTGTTTTACCGCGCAGGTCTTAACAAATCGGAAATTCTTGCTGATCCGAAAGCCGCAGCAGAGCCATTGCGCAGCCTTGGCGTCAGCATCCCAAATTATTACCACCAGTTTGGCGCAGGCATCAGCGGCCAAAACCTCTCCCTCCCTGGCACAATCTCCCAAAATATCAAAGATATCGAGTCCGTCCTGACCTTCGCCGACGCCGCCAATATTGCCTCTGTTTTCATCCTGCCCGGCATCATCAATCCCGGCCAATCTCGCGATCACGCGGCCCAGCAAGCCAGCGAATCGATCAAAGCTTTGCTGGAAGTCGCCTCGCATTACAGCGCCCGCCTTTGCGTTGAACCGCATGTGCAAAGCTGGGCCGAAAGCCCCGCCCTGACCCAACGCCTGATCGACCAAACCGGCATCGGATTAGCGTTAGATTACAGCCACTTCACCTGCCTCGGCTACCGTCAGGACGAAATCGACCCTTTGGCGAAACACGCCACCCACGTCCATCTGCGCCAAGCCAAAATGGGCGCGCTACAAGCCAAATTCGCCCAAGGCACCCTCAATTTTCCCGCCATGTTCGCCACCCTGCGGGACGCGAACTATCAGGGCCACCTCGCCCTTGAGGCCGTGCATCAGGATTACATGAACACCCTCACCGAAGACGTGCTGACGGAAACCATCCTGATGCGCGATTGTTTCCATAACTGGAAAGGTTAACGATGCCAGGATACGCTTGGGTGCTGGAAGTCCGCCCCGGATACGAAGTTGAATACCTCAAACGCCACGACGAAATCTGGCCCGAAATGCTGGAGGCCCTGCGCTCAGCCGGCATCCGCAACTACAACATTTTTCGCCACGGACTGACCCTGTTCGGCTTTTTTGAAACCGATGACCTAGAGGCCACCAAGGCCCATCTGCGCACGTCCGAAGTCGATAAACGCTGGGGCGCATGGATGGCACCGATCATGAAAATCGAAATCGACCCCAGCACAAACTACCCATATTTGCTGTCAAAACAGTTCTTTATGGCCTAAATGCCTGGCACTTAAGGAATTGCTCTTTTCAAAATACTCCCGCCGGAGGCTTCTGCCACACTTCCCAAAGCCTCCGGTTCAAGCTTACGCCTTAATCCGCGCACCCGTCGGATCATAGAGCGCGCCCAGATGCAACTTCGCCGCCACCCGCTCTGATGCGACCTCTAACTCATAGCTGCCAGAGGTCATGAACGCCGCATCCACCCCCGCGCGGCGCACATATCCATAGCCAATCGGCTTGTTTATTGTGTGGCCAAACCCACCAGAAGACAGCCAGCCCACCCGCTCGCCATTGCGGTAGATTGTTTCCCGTCCAAGCAAAATCACTGAGGGGTCATCCACGGTAAACGCCGCCAACCGCTTATTCACACCCCCCGAAAGCTGCTTCTCCAGCGCTGCACGGCCTATAAAATCCACGCCGGATTTCATCTTGCAGGCCCAAAGCAAACCCGCCTCAACCGGCGTGTGATCCGGGCCAATATCGGCACCCCAGGCCCGATAGCCCTTCTCCAACCGCAGGGTTTCGATCGCGCGGTAGCCTGCATTCACCACGCCGCCACCCGCCATCAGCGCCTCATACACCGTCACCGCCACATCGGTCGGCATGTGCAATTCCCAACCGAGCTCCCCGACATAGGTCACACGCAACGCCAAAACCGGACATCCCGCCACCGAAATCCGCCGCACGGTGCCAAATTTGAACCCCTCATTCGACAAATCATCCGGGCACACCCGCGCCAAAACGCGGCGCGCCTCCGGCCCCATCAGCGACAGCACCGCCGAACCCGAGGTCACATCGACCAACTGACAATTCCCGGTCAGATTGCGTGAAATCCAGTCGAAATCATGCGTCGCAAAGCCGGTGCCGGTCACGATGTAAAACTCATCCCACGCTGTCCGCGCCACGGTCACATCCGCCTCGATCCCACCGCGCGCATTCAACATCTGCGTATAGGTCAGCGCGCCCACCGCTCGATCTACATTCCCCGCCGCAATATAATTCAATGCCTTGGCGGAGTCCGGCCCTTTCAGCACAAACTTCGCGAATGAGCTTTGATCAATCAGCACCGCCGCTTTTCGACACGCCAAATGCTCTCGCCGCACTTGATCCCACCAACCGGGGCGCTGGTAGGAATAGCGGTCAACCGGCACTTCGCCAACTGACAGATCGGCGAACCAGTTCGGCCGCTCCCAGCCCAGTTTCTCACCAAAACACGCCCCCGCCGCCTTCAAATGCCCATACAAAGCTGAGCGCCGGGTTGGTCGCGCCGATTGCATTTCCTCAGATGGCCAAGCAATCGTGTAGTGTTTACCATAAGCCTCCAGCGTCCGCGTCCGCACCCAGTCCGTGCTCTGATGCACCTTTCCAAACCGCCGAATATCCACTGGCCACAGATCATAGGGCGCCTCGCCCTTCGCCGCCCATTCCGCCAAAGCCATGCCCGCGCCACCAGCTGAGGCAATGCCAAAAGCGTTAAACCCAGCGCCCACATAGAAATTCTTTAGCTCTGGCGCTTCGCCCAAGATGAAATTGCCATCCGGGGTGAAGCTTTCTGGCCCGTTCAAAAGCTGCTTCACCCCCGCTGTCGCCAGCGCAGGCACCCGCGCAATCGCATCCTCCATGAACTGGCTGTAGTGGTCGAAATCCGAGGTCAGCAGATCGAAATGAAAGCCTTCGGGGATGCCCTTCACCGCCCAAGGTTTCGGGTTTGGCTCATAGCCACCCCAGACCAAACCGCCGACATCTTCTTTCCAATAGGTCAGTCGATCTGGGTCGCGCAGGGTCGGCAGTCCTGATGTAACCCCTTCAATACGCTCGGTAATGATGTACTGATGCTCGACCGAAACCAGCGGCACATTCACCCCCACCGACCCCGCCAAAACCCGCGTCCACTGTCCCGCGCAAGCTATCACCTTCTCACATTCCACCACGCCAAACGGCGTTTCAACCCCCCTGATCCGTCCGTCTTCCACGATCACCCGCGTCACCGGGGTATCCTCAAAAATCTTCACCCCCGCCATCCGCGCGCCCTTGGCCAGACTTTGCGTGATATCCGATGGGTTCACCTGTCCATCGGTCGGCAGATAAGCCGCCCCCACAAGGTCATCAATCGTCATCAACGGCCACAAATCTTGCGCCTCTTGCGGCGTCAGCAGGTGCATTTCCAGCCCGAAGGATTTCGCCGTCGTCGCCTGCCGTTTCGCCTCCGTCCAGCGCGCCGCATTACAGGCTAAACGCAAGCCACCGTTCATTTTCCAACCGGTTTGCAATCCCGTTTCGGATTCCAAACGTTTGTACAACTCTACCGAATAACCCAATAATTGCGTGATGTTAGCCGATGTTCGTAACTGTCCCACCAGTCCCGCCGCATGAAATGTCGTGCCGCTCGTCAGCTTTTTCCGCTCCAGCAAGACAGTGTCGGTCCAGCCCAGTTTCCCCATGTGATAGGCGGTCGAGCAGCCAATAATCCCGCCGCCAATGATGACAACGCGCGCAGTGGTAGGAAGGTCAACCATGGTATCCTCAGGTGTTTTCAAAGGCGGCAAACGCTGCCCGATAGGTGGAAATATTGCTCGCAGTATAGGCGGCATAGTCGAAATCAATCTCGGAATAGATCTCCGATACCATGCTCCACAGCGTCTCGCGCAGCGCCGCCGCCGCCTTCATCGCCTTGTATTTGCGCCATAAATCAGCATCAAGGCTACGGCCAAAATAGGCACCCAGCATCCGCGCTTCTTGGCGCTTAGTCAGCCCAGTGTTCGCCGCCAACCCGCCAAGATCAAACAATGGCGAGTTGAACCCGGCATAATCCCAGTCGATCAGCCACATCCGCACGCCATCATGCAGAAAATTCGCCGCAAGCAGGTCGTTATGGCCAAACACCAAGTCAATCTGCCCCACCGCAACCTCTAGCAGCATCGCCTGCGCCAGCAATTCCGGCAGCGCCGCGGCATATCGCGATCCCGCATCCCGCAGCGTTCCGGCATAGTCGCGCAGCACGTGAAACACCCAGAACACCAGCGCAGGCCCCCGTAAATACTGCGGAATTTCGCGATGCGCCCGCGCCACCAGCGCCAAAGCTTGATCCAGCACCGCATCATCGGAAAAATCCGCAGGCGTCATGGTGCGACCCTTAATATGGGTTATCACCAAGGCCCCCGGCGCGTGGTAAATCACCGCGGGCGACACCCCCGCCGCATGGGCCGCGCGGCTGGCCGATAACTCATTGAACCGTAAGATCTGGTGCAGCGGAATGTCGTCACCGATCCGCACCACCACCTTTTGTGCATCATCTTCCACGACAAAATTTAGATTGGTGATGCCTCCGCCAAGCGGTTCCACCCGCGCAGCACCCCGCCAGATCGGCAGATTTTGCACCTTTTGCTGCGGAGTCATCGCGCCTCCTAGCGTTTGCCGTAGAATAAGCCTACCACATGCTCGGCTTGTGCAAAGAACAACCAGCGGGCGGCCAAAGCGCCAATCAGGTGGCATGTCGCAGCCAAGGCAAAGACCCAAACCTCACCCGAAATTGCCAGTAAACCCGCCGGAATCACCGCCGCCAGTGCCAGTGCAATCGCCCGCAATTTCTGCGCATGTTTGCGCCCGACGACGAAAATCATCTCACGCAGCATATAATTCCCCGCCGTGTGCGCCTGCTCAAACACCGTCACTTCGCCGATCCGATCGAGTCCGGTCGCGGTGCCCAACGTCTGCGCCCGGCGCGCAAACTGTCCATCACCCAACTGCCAAATCGCCAACAACACCGCCGCGAGGGCCGCAAGCAACACTGCAGCAAAGCTTTGCCCCGCCAGCACCGCGCCCCCTGCCAACGCAAAGCTTAAAAACATCACTGGTGTTAACCAATGATGCCAGCGCGGCACCGCTTTGATCTGGGCGTAGATCATCGAGGTGGTGAACACCGTAAGCAGCGCCAACACCCCACCAAGCCAGCCGAACGGGCGCGGCACGCCCAGCCCCAGCCAATCCGACAGTGCCATCGGAGCGAGCAACAGCAAGGCCGCAACCGAAGCCCAAGCCTCGCGCGAAAGCCAGCTTGTCCGCCATTGCGAGAACGCCCGCCACGCGCGCTTTGGATTGCCCAAATGGAAGGTCGAGGCCAAAAGCCCAATCACCGCAAGGCTATAGCCTAAGCCCCACCACAGAAAGGCTATGATCCCGGACGGATGTACAAAGCCAAATCCAAGAAAAAACAGCAGCCCAAACCCTACCCCCGACAGCACCGAAAACACAATAACCGAAGGTGCCGGATGCATCAGATCTTCCCCAACACACGGTCAAGCCAGCCCGCAAATCCGCCGGCCTTGATGTCGAGCAGCGGTGCCAAAACGCTGGCATCCTGCCGCACATCCTTCTTCCTCGGCGGCAAATAACGGTTAACCGGTTTCGTCCCAAGATCGGGCATCAAAGCATAACCACCGCGCTCGGCGCTCAAGCGGCTGACCTTGCTGTCCGGGTCGGCAAAATCGCCAAAATGCCGCGCGCCAGTCGGGCAACCACGCACGCAAGCGGGTTCACGGTCTTCTTCGGGCAGATTTTCATTGTAAATCCGGTCAACGCAGAGCGTACATTTTTTCATCACCCCCGCAGCCTGATCCATCTCACGCGCGCCGTAGGGGCAAGCCCAAGCGCAAAGACCGCAGCCGATGCAGGCGTCCTCGTTCACCAAAACGATGCCATCTTCGCTGCGCTTGTAACTCGCCCCGGTTGGGCAAACCGTGACACAAGGCGCAACTTCGCAATGGAGGCAGGAACGCGGAAAATTGATCGTTTGTGCAGCACTTTCAATCGGTTGCACGGCATAGCTGTGAACACGATTTAAGAACACCCCGGAAGGCTCTGCGCCATAAGGATTTTGGTCCGAAAGTGGCACGCCATAGCCCTGATCGTTCCAGCCTTTGCATGCCGTGACGCAAGCCTGACAGCCGACGCAGGTATCGAGATCAATCGCCAGACCCAGCCGCATTTCGGTCGATATGGGTAAAGCTGTCATGCGCGCTCCTTCCCCTGTGGCACCACGCGCGGGATCGGCGCGAAGCTTGGCTCGGACTGCGCCTTCGGCCCCACCCGCTCAATCCGCACCCGCAGATCAAACCAAGCCGCCTGCCCGGTGACGGGATCAGAGTTCGACAGCCGCGCGCCATCGCCCTTGTCCGGCAGCAGTTCCGAAATCAGATGGTTCAGCAGAAACCCCGTCGTGGCCTCACTCGCCGCCTCATCCAACGCCCAAGCGCCCTTGCGTTTGCCAATCGCATTCCAGGTCCAAACCGTGTTCTCATTCAGCGCCGCCATATGCGCCACGGGCACGGTGATGCCGCCATTCGGTGAGATCACGCGGGCATAGTCGCCCTCGCTAAAGCCGTGTTCGATCCAGATTTTTGTCGGCAAATACAAATAGTTGGTGCCGCGAATTTGCCGCAGCCACGCGTTCTGACTGCCCCATGAATGGTACATATCCATCGGCCGCTGCGTGATCGCATGCACCGGATAGCCCCAACCGATCGCCTCCATATCGCCAAACGGCGGATACCAGATCGGCAGCGGCTCCATCGCTTGTTTCAGCCGCGCGCGCAGATGATCGGGCGGTTGGATCGGCCCCAGCCCCTCGGCAGCCATCTGGAATTTGCGCATCGGTTCCGACCAGATCGAGAACAGATAGGGCTGCGGGCTCTCGTAGAACGAGGTTTTCACCGCCCAATCCTGATAGGCCATGTTCCACGGCTTGTAGAACGCGCCCTCCTCCGGCACATGGGCTTGATAAAACCCGCCGTTTTCGATGTAGCGCGCCAGTTGATCCGGGTTGGCATCGCCGCGCCCCTCCTGCGTGCCATCGCCGCGAAAGCCGATCAGCGGCCCGACACCGGGGCGGCGGATGTGGTTCACGATGTAATCGGCGTAGGTCTTGTACTTCGGCGTCCCGTCCGCGTTCACCATCGGTGCCAGCCCCAGCCGCGCACCCAGATCAAGCAACACCGACTGAAACGGTCGCACCCCAGCATGTCCGGGGCGGTCGGGCTCCACCACCGGCCAGCGAATAGAATCCCCCGCCGCATCCGGTTCAGAAATCGGTCGATCCAGCAGGCTGATACAATCGTGCCGCTCCAGATAGGTCGTATCCGGCAGGATCAGATCGGCATAAGCCACCATTTCGCTTGCATATGCGTCAGAATAGATGATGCGGGGGATGATATACTCCCCGTTATCATCCTGATCTGTCAGCATTTCCATGACCTTGGCCGAATTCATCGACGAATTCCACGCCATGTTGGCCATATAGAGAAACAGCGTATCAATCCGGTAGGGATCACCGGCATGGGCGTTCGGGATCAGCATATGCATCAGTCCATGCGCCGAAAACGGATTCTCCCATGTGAACGCCTTGTCAATGCGCACGGGCGAGCCGTCTTCCTTCAGCGCCAGATTTTCCGGCCCGCGGACATAGCCCAAATGCGGCCCCGACAATGGTTTTCCGGGTGCGGTGACGAAATGCGGCGTTGGATGCGCCTCCATCGGTTTCGGATAGGGCGGCTTCAGACGGTAGCCGCCGGGAACCTCAACCGTGCCGAGAACGATCTGCAACAGATGCAAGGCACGCGCGGTCTGAAAGCCGTTGGAATGGGCAGAAATCCCGCGCATGGCGTGGAAGCTGACGGGTCGCCCCGGCATGGTTTCATGGAAATCGCCGCGAAAATCCGTCCAGGATTGCTTAATCTCAATCGCCTGATCAAAGGCCACATGTGCGAGTTCAGCAGCCAGTGCCCGGATGCGATCCGCCGCAATACCGCAGCGCGCGGCCACGGCTTCGGGAGTGTAGTCCTCCGACAGATATTTCTCCGCCATATGCTGAAACACCGTCCGGTTGCCCTGATAGCTGGCCCCCAGATCGGGCTGCACGCCCTTGCCATCCCACGGCGCAGGCATCCCAGTTTTACGATCAATCACAAAGGGTTGGCTTTCGGCATTCTTGGCGATCAGCCCCTTTTCCGGGCCATCTTCCACCACCAAGAGTGGCGCGTTGGTGTAGCGCGCCAGATATTCCAGATCGACCTTGCCTGCCTGCAACAAGCAATGGATCAGCGACAGGATCAGCAACCCATCGGTGCCCGGCGTGATCCCCAGCCAATCATCGGCCACCGCATTATAGCCAGTGCGAATAGGGTTAACCCCGATCACCCGCGCGCCGCGCGCCTTCAGCTTGCCCAGCCCGATTTTGATCGGGTTGCTGTCGTGATCTTCCGCCACCCCAAACAGCACGAACAGCTTGGTACGCTCCCAATCCGGCGCGCCAAATTCCCAGAACGCGCCGCCAATGGTGTAAATCCCGCCTGCCGCCATGTTCACCGAACAAAACCCGCCGTGGGCCGCATAATTTGGCGTCCCGAACGCCTGCGCCCACCAGCCGGTAAAGCTTTGCGACTGATCGCGCCCGGTGAAAAACGCCAGCTTCTCGGGGGCGGTTTCGCGCAACGGCTTCATCCAGGACACCGCCAAAGCCAACGCCTCGTCCCAGGAAATCTCCTCAAACGCCCCTGATCCCCTCGGCCCCACCCGCTTCAACGGCGCGCGCAATCGGGAAGGCGCGGTTACCTGCATGATGCCGCTCGCGCCCTTGGCGCAGAGCACACCCTTGTTGATCGGATGGTCGCGATTGCCCTCGATATAGCTGACGCGACCCTCCTTCATGTGCACATTGATGCCGCAACGACAGGCGCACATGTAACACGTCGTCTTGCGGATTTCGTCCGAAACGGCGGGCGAGGTGTCAATCTTCGGCTGAACTGTCATCTTCCCCCCTCGCGTCTTAACGTCAATCTGGACGGAAGTTTTTCGCCGAACAAGCCCGATTGCGACACAGGGTCACGACATTCACCGCAATCTCGGAAAAACTTTCGCCCTGACGGCGTAAAACCTGAAAACCCACGCGCGCCATGCGCTTACAGACCAGCCCGCAACAGCACAAAAGCCTCAGCCGCAATCGAACGCTCCTCCTCGGCGGGCACGATATGCACGGGAACAATCCCCGCCCAAGCCAAGTCCGCAACAATCCGGTCGCGCACCACGGCGTCATTTTCGCCAATACCGCCGGTGAAGGCGATGCCGTCCAAGCCCTCCATCGCCGCGATCATGCTGCCCGCGTGCCGCACCGCCCAATAGCAGAAATGCTCGAGCGCAAACGCCGCCTCTGCCGTTCCCGCCGCATGCAAGGCCCGCATGTCGCTATGTCCGCCCAACCCCAGCAATCCGCTTTCCCGGTTCAAAATCCGCGCCGCGCCCGCAATCCCGTGCAGTTCCGCCAAACGCAGAACCGCATTGCCGTCGATGCTGCCCGTCCGCGTCCCCATGGTGATACCATCCAGCGGCGAATAGCCCATCGTCGTTGCCACCGACACGCCCGCCTTGATCGCACAAAGCGAGGCACCATTGCCCAGATGTAGTGCCAGCAACCGCTCGGGCAGCGCCTCTAAACTCCGCAAATGCTGCACCAAACCGCCATAGCTGATGCCGTGAAAGCCATAGCGCCGCAGCCCGCGTGCGCGTTCCGCCAAGGGCAACGCATAGCTGACCGCCACCTCGGGATTGCTCGCATGAAACGCCGTATCAAAGCTGACGAACTGCGGCAGATCAGGGGCCAAAGCCTGCAAAGCCCGAATCGCGGTCAGATTGCCGGGATTGTGCAACGGCGCGAGCGTCACGCAAGCCTCAATCCCGGCTATCACCGCCGAAGTCACCCGCGCTGGCTGCACCAAAGCCTCACCGCCATGCACCACGCGGTGCGCCGCTGCCGTCAAATCGCCCATCCCCACGCCCTGCGCCGCCATCACCTCAAACGCCAAAACCAAGGCCGCCGGATGATCCGCCGCTGCACAACCGCGGGCAACCGCGCCAAGGCGCAAACTCCCCGCACCGCCAATCTCGGTGACAGACCCTGTCAGCACCTCGCGCAAATCGCCGTCAAACACCGCCAGCTTGACAGAAGATGACCCGGCATTGACCACCAGCAGCATCTAAAGCACCGCCTTGATCAGCCCCATCACCGCCAGCCCACCGAGCAGCAAAATCGCAAAACGGCGGAAATCCTGCGGATCGGTGTTCAGAAAATGCCGTGATCCCAGCCAGTTGCCCAAGAACGTCAGCGGCAAAGCCGCCAGTGCCGCCCAAAGCGTGTCCCAAGTCACCAGGCCGTGCCACCAATACAAAGGCCCGGAATAGAGATCAAGCAGCGGGAAAAACGCGATCAGCGTGGCGCGAAACGTCGCCGCCTGCATCGGTTGCGCCGCAAAGAAGGCAGCCACCGGCAAGCCCCCCATCCCCGGCGCATTGGCCAGACCCGAGACAACCCCAACCGCCACATTACCGCCACCCCGCACCTCAGACTTCAGCCGCCACCCTGCCAGCAGCACGCCGCACATGACCAGAATATAGATCGAAATCGCAGCCCGCGCCGCCGCCTCACTGATCCCGGTCAGCGCCCACAGCCCCAGCGGCAGGCCCACCGCCGCCCCCGCAAGCATCAACCACACCCTGCGCCAATCGACATCGCCGCCAATCCCGCGCGCCGCTTGCAGGCTCATCGCGGTCTCCAGGATCACCACCACCGCCACGAAATGCAGCGGATTGGTGACCACGCCCGAGGCCGCAATCACCATCGCCGAATAACCAAAGCCAGAATAACCCCGGATGAAAGCCGCGACCAAGATCGCCACCGCCATCCAGACGCTCGCCCCCAGCCCCAGATCAAACGGCATTAAACCACCTGCTTGCGCATATCGGAGGCTAAAATCCCGGCCACCGCCACCGGCTTTTTCATCGCATCGCGGCGGAATGGCTCGCCCAGTTCCTGATTGATCATCGCCTCAATCAAGGTGGTCTTGCCCGCCTTCTGGTCGATAATCGCTTGGCGCAACGCCGCCGTAAGTTCCTCCATCGTGCGCGCCACCACGCCCTGCAACCCGCAAGCCTTTGCAATCCCTGCATAAGATACCTGCGTGTCCAGTTCTGTGCCGACAAAGTTATCGTCATACCACAGGGTCGAGTTGCGCTTCTCGGCACCCCATTGGTAATTGCGGAACACCACCTGCGTGATCGCAGGCCACTCGCCCCGGCCAATCGCGGTCAATTCCGTCACCGCAATGCCAAACGCGCCGTCGCCGGAAAACCCCACCACGGGCACATCCGGGCAACCGATTTTCGCGCCCACCACCGCAGGCAAGCCATAGCCACACGGCCCGAACAGACCGGGTGCCAGATACTTCCGCCCCTGCTCAAATGTCGGATAAGCGTTGCCAATCGCGCAGTTGTTGCCGATGTCGCTGGAAATAATCGCCTCTTTCGGCAAAGCTGCCTGAATAGCCCGCCACGCCATCCGGGGGCTCATCCACTCCGGCTTATCCGCCCGTGCGCGCGCGTTCCAAGTGGTGCCCGCGTCATCTTCCTCATGGTCCATCGAGGACAAAGCCTGCGCCCATGCAGATTTGGTCTGTGCAATCTTGGCTTTACGCTCAGAGCGCGCATGGTCACCGGCGGTAGAGGCCAACCGCGCCAAAACCGCCTCGGCGACCTTTTTCGAGTCGCCGACAATGCCAACAGTCACCTTCTTCGTTAACCCGATCCGATCAGGGTTAATATCGACTTGGATGATCTTGGCCAGTTTAGGCCAATAGTCCAGCGCGTATCCGGGAAGCGTTGAGAACGGGTTCAATCGGGTACCCAAACATAATACCACATCCGCCGCAGAAATCAACTCCATTGCCGCTTTGGAGCCATTATAGCCCAAAGGCCCGGCAAAAAGTGGGTGCGAACCGGGGAAAGCATCGTTGTGCTGATAGCCCACGCAAACCGGCGCATCCAAGCGTTCGGCCAGTGCCATGCTCGCCGGAATAGCCCCGCCCAGCACCACGCCGGCCCCGTTCAAGATCACCGGAAACTTCGCCGATGACAGCAATTCCGCCGCCGCCGCAATCGCCGCTTCCCCACCCGAAGGCCGCTCAAACTCCACAATCGCAGGCAAATCAATGTCGATCACCTGCGTCCAGTAATCGCGCGGCATGTTGATCTGCGCAGGCGCTGACGCACGCTTGGCGTTGATGATCACCCGGTTCAACACCTCCGCCACCCGAGACGGATCGCGCACTTCTTCCTGATAGGCGACCATATCGGCGAACAAAGCCATCTGCTCAACCTCTTGGAATCCCCCCATGCCAATGGTCTTGTTCGCCGCCTGTGGCGTGACCAACAACAACGGCGTGTGGTTCCAATAGGCGGTCTTCACGGCAGTCACAAAGTTGGTAATCCCCGGCCCATTCTGCGCGATCATCATGCTCATCTTGCCAGTCGCGCGAGTGTAGCCATCCGCCATCATCCCGCCAGAGCCTTCATGCGCACAGTCCCAGAACGTAATCCCTGCGCGCGGAAACAGGTCAGAAATCGGCATGAACGCCGAGCCGATGATGCCAAACGCGTGCTCAATGCCATGCATTTGCAGCACTTTGACAAAGGCTTCTTCCGTGGTCATCCGCATGGCATGTCTCCTGAAATTCAATGGTTGCAGCAGTTCTATCCCTCTGCCAAAGCCCGCCTTAGGGCCAGAGCCTACCCCGTGATAAGACCAGTTCCTCAATTTCATCTTGGCTCAAATATCCCGGGGTCCGGGGCTGGCCCCGGCGATCTGCCCCAAGCCGCTAGGCCCGCCTGATCGCCCGCCCAATCCGCGCAATGCCCTCCGGGATCTTCGCCGGAGAAATCGACGAGTACCCCAGCCGATAGAAATTTCGGGGTGCCTGATCGGGTGCAAAAAACGCCCGCCCCGGCTCGATCAACACACCCTCCGCCCGCAAGCCTTCGGCCAGAACTTCTGTATCCACCCCCGAAGGTGCGCGCATCCAGAAACTCGATCCGCCAAAACCGCCCTGTCCCGCCACAGCCAACCCATTGTCACCGATCGCCTCCTCCATCACTTGACGACGGCGGCGATAAGCAGTCCGCATCCGGTTGATCAGAGCATCATAATGCCCAAGGCTTAGAAAATACGCCACCGTGCGCTGAATATGCCCCGGCGGATGCCGCAGCATCATCAACCGCAGCGCCCGCGCCTCGCGAATGAAACTCGCGGGGCCAACGAGATAGCCCAGCCGCATCCCCGGAAATACGCTTTTAGAAAACGACCCCGCATAGATCACCCGCCCCTCACTATCGAGCGATTTCAGCGCTGGGGAAACGGGCTTCAGAAACGACATCTCAAACTCATAGTCATCCTCGACAATCACGAAATCTTCGCGTGACGCAGCCTCCAACAGGGCCAATCGCCGCTCTAGCGGCATCGTCGCATTGGTCGGGCATTGGTGCGAGGCGGTGGTGAACACCACATCCACCGCCTTCGGCAAGCGGTCCGGCGGCAGCCCATCGGCATCGACATCCACCGAGATCACCTCGGTCCCCGAAGGCTCCAACACCCCGCGCAGGCCGGAATAGCCCGGATTTTCCACCACCGCCCGCCGCCCCGGCCCCAGCAGGGTCGCGACGGTGATCCACAGCGCGTTCTGCGCGCCGAGCGTCAGCAAAACCTCATCCTCGCGCGCCGCAATCCCGCGCCGGGGCAGGATCGAGCGTAGCAGATGCTCGATCAACAACGGATCATCGCGGTCATACATATCGCTTGTCAGCGCCGCGAAATCCTTCCGCCCCAGCGCCCGCAAAGCACAAAGCCGCCAGTTCTGATGGTCAAACAAACTCGCATCCGCTTGGCCATAAATGAACGGATAAGCATAATTTTCCCAATCCAGCGGCCGCTTCACCGTCGCCAAATCGGAAAACCGCCGACCCGTCAGCCGCGCAAAATCCACCCCCTCGGCACGCGGTGCCCGCGCCTGCAACTCCGGCGCGCGCGGCGCACTCTCGGAAATGAAATACCCCGACCGCCCCCGCGCCATCAGATAATCGGCACTCACCAGCTCCGCATAAGACAAAGTCACCGTGATCCGGCTGATCCCCAAATGCTCCGCCAGACCCCGCGACGAAGGCATCTTCTGCCCGGCGCGAAACCGACCCGACAACACACCTTCCGTCACCATCTGCCGGATGCGTTGCTGCAACGTGCCACGCGCAGCAGGCGGCAGCACAAAGGCTTCGGCGGGGATCGACATTCTGGCCTCATTCCGGCGGGATTGCTGGACTTATAGGCCCGCGACCCTAAGGCAAAGTCAAGCGCTCTGGGCCAGCCGAGGGGCCTCCGGCGGGAGTATTTGGAAAAGAGCAACTGCAAAGGAATTGCTCTTTTGTAAATACTCAATTCTTCGCCACAACCCGCGCGGCACAACCAAGAAAAACCCCGCGCCGATGAAGGAGCGGGGTCGATCAGAAAGCGCAAATTTTAGATAAATCCGAAGGACTTAGCCAAACACCGTCGTCAAAGCGTTATCAATCGCCCCGGTAATCTGGTCGATATCATCCGGCGTGGCGATCAGCGCAGGCGACAGGCAAAGCGTGTTGTTCAGACCGGGGATCGAGCGGTTGGTCATCCCAATAATCACGCCCTGCGCGTTGCAGGCAGCGACCACAGCCGCGACCTTCTTCTCATCCATCGGTTCCTTGCTGACACGATCCGCCACCAATTCCGCGCCACAGAACAGCCCTTTGCCGCGGACATCGCCGATAACTTTGTGCTTTTCCATCAAAGCGTTGAGATTATCCATCACCCGCGCACCCATCCGCAACGTGTTATCCAACAGCCCCTCATCCTCAATGATCCGCATATTCTCCAGCGCCGCCGCTGGCCCCGCCGTGCAGCCGCCAAAGGTCGAGATGTCGCGGAAATACGACATGTGATCGCCCGCATCCTTGAACATGTCGAACACGGCTTCGGTCGTCACCGTGCAGGAAATCGCCGCATAGCCCGAGGCCACGCCCTTCGCCATCGTCACGAAATTCGGCTTGATGCCGTAGTGCTGGTAGCCGAACCAGGTGCCCGTGCGGCCCACGCCGCACACGACTTCATCAATATGCAGCAAGATGTTGTATTTCTTGCAGATTTCCTGAACCCGCTCCCAATACCCAGTCGGAGGCGTGATCACCCCGCCGCCCGCCGTCACCGGCTCCAGCACCAGCGCGCCAATCGTATCGGCCCCTTCGCGCAGGATCACTTCTTCAATCGCATCCGCCGCGCGCTCACCGTAGTTCTCAACATCCCACTGCTTGCGATACTCCAAGCAGTGCGGCACCATCACAAAACCATCAGGGTAAGGCCCATACTGCGCCGCGCGTTCCAGCTGACCCGAGGTCGCCAGCGTGCCAATCGTGGTGCCGTGATAGTCGCGCTCGCGGTACAGGATCTTCCACTTTTTGCCGCCGTGATGCTTGTGCGCGATCTGGCGCACCATCTTGTAGACCTTCTCATTCGCCTCGGACCCCGAGTTCGAATAATACACCCGGCTGAGCCCCGGCATCTTCGAGATCAACCGCTCGGCAAACAAAGCCCCCGGAATAGACCCCCCCACGCCCGCAAAATAGTTCATTTTCAACAAGGTATCGCGCACCGCATTGGCAATGCTTTCGCGCCCGTAGCCGACGTTGACCGTCCAGACCGCGCCGGACACCGCGTCGATATATTCGCGGCCGCGCGCGTCCCACACTCGCAGACCCTTGCCCTCCACGATGATCCTCGGGTCAACATCCGGCGACTCGTAGCCCTTGTGCTGGCTCAGATGGTGCCAAACATGCGCCTTGTCGGCGGCGACCACCGCAGAAATATCATTGGCGTTTGTATAGCCTTCCATGGCTGAACCTCACTTTGCACAGGCCGCACCGCGCGCGCCTATTTAACGACATAATCCGGGAAACCGCCGCTTCCTCTTATGTCCAGACCACACAGGCCGATAAGTCCAGCGGCCTCCATGCCGATTTTGCATAGACCCATGCTGTCTTCTCAATATCTTACCCCCCCACAATCGGCTAAAAATGCGGCAAATTGGGAGAAGATCATGGGCCGCTCTGTCATCGTGCACGAAAACTTCCTGCGCCGGGTTGCCGCCCACGATTTCCCCGAAGGTGCTGCCCCCGCTGGCCCCCTCACCCCCGAAGACGCCGTGGCGATCTACCGCGCCGCCTGCACTTCGCGCGCGCTGGATCGCACTTCGCGTGAGATGCAGCGCCAAGGCACCGGCTTTTACACCATCGGGTCCTCCGGCCACGAAGGCCTCGCCGCCATAGCCCTCGCGCTGCGCCCCACCGATATGGCCTTCCTGCACTACCACGACGCCGCCTTCCAGATCGCCCGCGCGGGCCAAGTACCGGGGCAGACCATCGCCTATGACATGCTTTTGTCCTTCGCAGCCTCCTCCGATGACCCGATTTCCGGCGGTCGCCACAAAGTGTTGGGGTCAAAGGCGCTGAACATTCCGCCACAAACCTCGACCAACGCTTCCCACCTGCCGAAAGCCGTCGGAGCCGCCTATGCCATTGGCGCGGCGAGGAAAAATCGCCCCGAACATGCCCAGCTTCCCGATGATGCCATAATCTATTGCAGCTTTGGCGATGCAAGCGCCAACCATTCGACCGCGCAAGGGGCGTTCAACGCCGCTGGCTGGACGAGCTACCAAAGCCTGCCCCTGCCGCTGCTGTTCGTCTGCGAAGACAACGGCATCGGCATTTCCACCAAAACCCCCACCGGATGGATCGCCAATTCCTTCCGCCACCGCCCCGGTCTGAAGTATTTCCACGCCAATGGTCTGGATATTTATGAGACTTACCGCATCGCCCAAGACGCCGCCACCTACGTCCGCACCCGCCGCAAACCCGCTTTCCTGCATGTGAAAACCATCCGCCTCTATGGCCACGCGGGCGCGGATATGCCCACTACGTATCTTCCGCGCGAGGAAGTCGAGGCCGAGGAAGCCCACGATCCCTTGCTGCACATGGTCCGCCAACTTGACCAGTCCGCAGCCCTTCCCGCCCCCCAAGCCCTCACCATCTACAACGACACCGCCCAGCGCATCACCCGTATTGCCGCCGAAGCCGTCACCCGGCCCCATCTGAAAACCGCAAGCGATGTGATGGCCGCCATCATCCCACCGCACCGCGCGTAAGCCCAGCAACAGCGCCACCCCGGACGCCCGCGCCAGCACTTTTGGCGGCGATCTGAAAGCCATGGACGAGCCGCAAATTATGTCGCGCCTGATCAACTGGGCGCTGACCGATCTTATGCTGACCCATCCGGAAATCGTGACGATGGGCGAGGATATTGGCCGTAAAGGCGGCGTCTATGGTGTGACCCAAAAGCTGACCCCGCGCTTTGGCCCGCACCTGATGATCGACACCCTCTTGGATGAACAAAGCATCCTCGGCCTCGCCATAGGGATGGCGCAAACGGCTTCATCCCGTTCCCGGACATCCAGTTCCTCGCCTATCTTCACAACGCCGGGGATCAGTTGCGCGGCGAGGCCGCCACCCTGCCGTTCTTCTCCAATGGTCGGTATTCCAATCCAATGATGCTGCGCATCGCGGGGCTGGGCTGGGCTATCAAAAAGGCTTCGGCGGGCATTTCCACAATGACAATTCGGTTGCCGTGCTGCGTGACATTCCCGGTCTGATCCTTGCGGTGCCGTCAAACGGTGCAGACGCCGCCAGAATGCTGCGCGAATGTGCGCGTCTGGCGCGCGAGCAACAACGCCTTGTCGTCTTCCTAGAGCCCATCGCGCTTTACCCAATGCGCGATCTGCATGCCGAGAAAGACGGCGCATGGATGAGCCGCTATCCCGCCCCCGATCAGATCATCCCCTTCGGTGAAGTGGGCCAACACAGAAGCGGCACCGATCTTGCAATCGTCACTTTCGGAAACGGCAATTACCTGTCACATCAAGCGCTTCCAGCCATAACTTCATCCGGCATCAAGACCCGCATCATCGACACCCGCTGGCTTTCCCCCTTGCCCGTCGATGCGCTTCTCGCCGCCACCGCCGGATGCAAAAACATCCTGATCGTCGATGAAACCCGCCATTCCGGCGGCGTCGCCGAAGCCTTGATGGCGCTGTTCCACGAAGGTCCGCCCACCAAACTCGCCCGCCTCACCGCCGAAGACAGTTTCATCGCCACCGGCCCCGCCTATGCTGCCACCATGCCTTCCGCCGCCTCTATCACTGCCGCCACCGCGGAGCTTTGCAAATGAGAACAGCAGTCCTGATCTGCCCCGGCCGTGGCACCTATACCAAGACTGAACTCGGCAGCCTTACCCGCTTTCCCGACCGCACTCTGCTGGCGCATTTCGATGCCCGCCGCGCGGCGCTGAACCAGGAAACCGTCACCGCGCTCGACGCTGCCCCAACCTATTCCGTCGCGAAACACACCCGAGGCGACAACGCCTCCGCCCTGATCTACGCCTGCACTCTGGGCGATGCGCTTAGCCTAAAAGACATTGAAATCGCTGCCATCACTGGCAATTCGATGGGCTGGTACTCCGCCCTCGCCTGCGCAGGCGCGCTGACGCCCGAGAACGGTTTTGAGGTCGTCAACACCATGGGCACGCTGATGCAGCAAAGCCTGATCGGCGGCCAGATCATCCCCCAATTCCTAAGCGAAAACTGGCTGCCAAACCCCACTCGCAAAGCCGAACTGCTGCGCCTCGCCGCCGAAATAAACACCCGCCCCGACCACACATTAACCCTCTCCATCGACCTCGGCGGTATGCTGGTCCTCGCGGGTAACGAACCCGGCCTGAAAGCCTTCGAATTCTCCGTTCCGCCCGAGCAATCCCGCTTCCCAATGCGGCTTCCCAATGCGGCTTGCCAACCACGCCGCCTTCCACACCGCGCTGCCCCAGTCGCCGCGCAAGGCCGTGCCCAACTCCCCGCAACCCTGTTCCAGCAACCGCAAAAACCCCTGATCGACGGGCACGGTCATATCTGGTGGCCGGGTGCCACCCACATCGACCAACTCCACGCTTACACCCTCGGCCACCAAGTCGTTGAGCCCTACGATTTCACCGCCGCCATCCGCACCGCCGCCCGCGAATTCGCCCCCGATCTTTTCATCATCGCCGGCCCCGGCACCACCTTGGGCGGCGCGGTGGCGCAAAGCCTTATCCTGACAAACCACCAACACATTGCCAACAAACAAGATTTCCAATCCTGCCAAACCACAAATCCGCTCGTGATCTCGATGGGCCTGCCCGAGCAACGCATGCTGGTGACCTGAGCCGCGCAAAACTCCCCCTCACCGCCTTGATTTATTTCAGCCCAATACATCGCACACTCCAAGCCATTCAATTTTGAAGATTGCCATGCCGCTTTTGCCCGTCCTCATCGGCGTTTTGGTGCCGATCATCCTTGCCCTGCTACTGGCGATCCTGTTTCGCCGCGTGGTCAGCACCAATGTCGTCCACATCATCCAGCGCGGCCGCGCCACCACGCCCTATGGCACCAACCTCAACGCCAGACGCGTCTACTGTGCCTGGCCTGTCAAACACTTAAACCTTAACAAATCCTGAACGGAACATCGCAAAGTCTTGATTTCACTTGCGACGTTTTCTGTCCACGCGGGGACACTACCTTGCCGCGATATGACCCGCCAGATAATCCGCATCATGCCAGACCCCCCAAATGAACGGAGACGCCCGCCGCGACAGCCATGGCAGCCCCAGAAAATACACCCCCGGCACCCCCGCCACCCCGCGATCATGCGCCGGACGGCCATTTTCGTCGAAAGCATCCAGCTTCAACCAGCCATAATCCAAGCCAAACCCGGTCGCCCAAATGATCGCCGAAACCCCCGCCGCCTGCAAATCCAGCGCCAAAATCGGATGGCTCATACAGTCCGGCTCCGCCCCGATCAGCTTCGCCTCCTCCTCCAGCGGCATATCCAGCCCCTGCTCAGCCGCGTAAGCATCGGCCAACTCCAGCGTGGCCAGATAATTCGCATCCCCCGCGCGGATGTTCCGACCCAGATCGTCCCCGACCGCCAGCACCCCATCCCGATACGCGCCCACCCGACCCAGCAAGGTCATCCCCCCCGCCGCCAGCCGCCGGAAATCCACCGTGTGCCCGCCCCGCGCCCCCGAAACCGCGATCGTGACATGCTCGGTCCCCGGCTCTTTCGCGCGGGCATCCCACTGCCCCAGCACGCCCAACCACCAGCAGAAATCGCGGCCACGATAGGCCCGCGGCGGGCGATCATGCGGCCCGACCGACAGGTAAACCTTCTTCCCCGCCCGCATCAATTCGTCGGCAATCTGCGCGCCGGAAGACCCCGCACCCACCACCAGCACCGCCCCCTGCGGCAACTGCCCCGGATTGCGATAGGCGTTGGAATGCATCTGCACGATGCCAGCGCTTTCCGGCACCAAAGTTGGGATCAGCGGCTTCTGAAACGGCCCCGTCGCCACCACCACATTGCGCGCCGCAACCCGACCCGCCGTAGTCTCGGCCACAAAACCCTCCACGCCTTGCTCCAGCGAAGTCACCTCAACCCCACAACGGATCGGCGCTGCGATCTTCTCAGCCACTGCCTCAAAATAGGCCGCAATCCGCTCTTTCGGCGCGAAAGCATCCGGGTCGATCTCGTCAAAGCTCAGGATCGGAAAGCGGTCATGCCAAGCCGGCCCATTCGCCACCAGCGAATCCCAGCGTTCCGTCCGCCAGCGCTCGGCAATCCGGTGCCGCTCCAGCACCAGATGCGGCACCCCGCGCTCCCGCAACTGCGCGCTCATCGCCAGCCCCGCCTGCCCGCCGCCAATGATCAGCGTGTCAATATGTTCAACGGGCATCGCGGCGTCCTTTTGCTGTGGTTGGCCTTACGGGCTGTTCCCATCGTGTAAGACAGACCCCGCCCTGCGCAAATAAGGATTTCACGCAGCATTGATTAGGCTAAACCCAAAGCCACCTCGCAGATTGGCTTAACCCCCGCCTAAGCAAAGCTGAGCAAAACACTGATAGCCCGCGCCGCCGCTTTCGGGCAAAGTTCATTCACCAAGCCCTCAGCCGCGAGCACGCCATGAACCAGCATCACAGCCTGACCCCCGCCGCCGAGTTGCACGCCAATGTCTCGGTGCCGTTCAATCAGGCGCACGCTATGCCGAAATCGCTCTACACCACTGACAGCTTCCTCGCCGCCGAGCAGAAACACATCTTCGCGCAAGACTGGCTCTGCGCTGGCCGCGCCGAAACCCTCGCCAATCCCGGCGACTATCTGACCATGCAGATCGCGGGCGAGCCGGTGATCGTGCTGCGCGATCGTGACGGCGTGATCCGCGCGATGTCGAACGTCTGCCGTCACCGCATGTCCACCCTGCTGCAAGGTCGCGGCACCACCCGCGCCATCGTCTGCCCCTATCACGCGTGGACCTATAACCTCGACGGCAGCCTGCGGGGCGCTGCGGCGATGACGCTGAACGAGGGCTTCTGCAAGGATCAGTTGTCGCTGCCACAAATTCGCTGCCAGATCTGGCAAGGCTGGATCATGGTCAGCCTTAACCCCGACGCGCCCGATCCCGAAATTGCCCTGCAAGGCGTGCGCGATCTGATCCCCAATCTCGATATGTCGACCTATACCGAGACCTATCAGGAAAGCTTCAACTGGGCGACGAACTGGAAAGTTCTGGCCGAGAATTTTATGGAATCCTACCACCTGCCGATGTGCCACGCGGGCACCATCGGCGGCGCGTCAAAGCTGGATGAGATGATCTGCCCGGGAGGCACCGAGGCGTTCAACTATCACTGGATTCTGAAAAACGATTCCGTCCCCCTCGCCCCAGCGCATCCCGCCAACACCACCCTGCATGGCGACGACCGCCGCAAGACCTGGCTACTGGCGATCTACCCCTCGCTGCTGATCACCCTGACGCCGGGTTATTTCTGGTATCTGTCGCTGACCCCCGACGGCCCCGGCCGCGTCAACGTGCTGTTCGGAATGGGGATGAGCGCCGATTGGCTGGCCGATCCGGATGCGGCCGGCCATCTCGCCAAGGTCAAAGCCCTGCTTGATGACGTGAACGCCGAAGACAAAGGCTGCACCGAGAAAGTCTATCGCGGCCTGCTCTCCGGCATGGGAACCCCCGGCCCGCTGTCACATCTGGAGCGGCCAAACTACGAGTTCGCGCAATACCTCGCCAGCCGCATCCCGGCCTGACGGGCAAACCACGCCCGTATGCACAGAAAAAGCACAGCGATAACACAGCAGGAAGCTTAAAATGACCATCACCCGCTACCGCAAATTCAACACCAAAGTCACCTACCCCGAGCAGAACCTCGACAACGACCTCTGCCACCTTGTCGCCACCCACGGCGGCACCACGCTGTATTTCCGCGGTGCCTGCCCGCAAGATCTGGACACCGCCGAGAACCTCGGCAGCCATGACCCCGCCGAGCAGACCCATAAAGTGATGAGCAATATCAAACAGATGATCGAAGAAGCCGGTGGCCGGATGGAGCATCTGGTCAAGCTGGTGGTCTTCCTTACCGATGTGCGCCACCGCGAACCCGTCTACCGCGTGATGGGCGAATATATCAAAGGCGTGCACCCGGTCTGCACCGGTCTGACCGTGGTGGCTTTGGCCCGCCCGGATTGGCTGGTCGAGATTGACGCCACGGCTGTGATCCCGGACTGATCGCAAGGCTTCCAATGTCAAAGGGGGTCCGGGGGGCGGAAGCCTCCCGGCGCTTGGCCAAAAGGACGACAAATGACCTTCTCCCTCATCGCCCGCTGCGCCAAAACTGGCCAATTCGGCATTGTGATTTCCTCCTCCTCCCCCGCCGTCGCCGCCCGTTGCGCGCATGTGCGGGCAGGCGTCGGCGCAGTTGCCAGCCAGAACATCACCGACCCGGCTTTGGGGCCGTTGTTGCTGGATGCTTTGGCAAAAGCTCAGCCCGCAGATCAAGCTTTGGCATCTCTCACCAAAGACCGTCAACATATTGACTATAGACAGCTTCTGGCCATCGACGCACAGGGGAAAACCGCAATCCACTCCGGCCGCCAAGTCCTCGGCATCTGGGGCGAAGCGCAGGGCGTGGACTGCGCCGCAGGCGGCAACCTACTCGCCAATCCGACCATCCCCACCGCCATGATCGCTGCGTTTGAGATCGCCAAAGGCCATCTCGGTAACCGCCTGATCGCTGCTTTGACCGCAGGTCTGGCGGCGGGGGGCGAGGCTGGCCCGGTGCATTCGGCGGGGATGAAAATCGCCGACAAACTTGACTGGCCCTTGGTCGATCTGCGCATCGACTGGTCAAATACCCCGATCCAAGCCCTTGAAGTCGCTTGGAAAATCTACCGCCCGCAAATGGCAGCTTACGTCCAACGCGCGAAAGATCCCACCCAAGCGGCGTCTTACGGTGTCCCCGGCGACGAATAGATTTGCCGCAGGAAGCACAGTATGCTTAGGCTGACCCTAATCCAAAGCCGGGAACAGCCCCAGATGCCGCTTCGCTTCACGCTTCGCCAGTTGGAATATCTTGTTGCCGTCGGCGACAGCGGTTCAATCGCGCTTGCGGCGGAAAAAGTTAATGTCTCCAGCCCCTCGATCTCGGCGGCGATCTCGCAGCTAGAGGCCGAATTTGGCTTGGCCCTGTTCGTACGCAAACATGCGCATGGCCTGTCCCTGACCCAAGGCGGCAAGCAATTCGTCGCCCAAGCCCGCCAAGTGCTGACCGAAGCCGGCAAACTGAACGAACTGGCGAACCAAATCACCGGAAAGGTGCGCGGCCCCCTCAGCGTCGGCTGCCTCGTCACCTTCGCGCAGATGGTGCTGCCGCAACTGCGCTACAGCTTTGTGCAACAATTCCCCGAGGTGGATTTCACTCAAGTCGAACTCAACCAAGTCGAAATCTTCGCCGCCCTGCGCAGCGCAAATCTCGATATCGCTCTCACCTATGATCTTGATATTCCCTCTGATCTCAGTTTCATCCCTCTGGTCACCCTGCCCCCCTACGCAGTGATACCGCCCCACCACCCGCTTGCGCAGCGCGAGCATGTCACCCCGCGCGATCTGGCAGAATATCCGATGATCCTGCTCGATCTGCCGCTGTCGTCCGACTATTTCCTGTCGCATTTCACCGCCAACAATCTGCGCCCCCATATCGTCGAGCGCACCCGCGATATGGGCGTCATGCAGTCGATGGTGGCCAATGGCTTTGGCTATTCCATCGCCAACATCCGGCCCCTGACCGATGCCGCCCCCGATGGCCGCCGCCTGCGCTATATCCCGCTGACAGGCCAGGTGCGGCCGATGAAACTTGGCCTTGCCTTGGCTGAAGGCGCCGGGATTTCGTTAACCGTGCAGGCCTTTATCGACCATGCCCGTGCCGAGATCACGCTGGATTTCACCCCCGGCCTGCATTTGAAAGTGCCGCGTAGCACCTAAGGCGCAGCCTAAGTCAGGCTTCGCCATCGCATACTTTATACTAGGACCGATCCAGCCAAAGTGCCGCCACCCCATCTGAGAGGCCGGAATATGCGCGACCCCCGCTATGACATTCTGTTTCAGCCGCACGCCATCGGCCCGCTGGTCGCCAAAAACCGCTTCTATCAGGTGCCGCATTGCAATGGCGCGGGCTACCGCGACCCCTCTGCCGCCGCCGCGATGCGCGGGATTAAGGCCGAAGGTGGCTGGGGTGTGATCTTCACCGAACAGACCGAAATGCACCATAGCTCTGAAATCACACCATTTATTGAACTGCGGCTGTGGGAAGATCAGGACATTCCGGCCATAGCCAAGATGGCAGCAGCGATGAAAACCCATGGCGGCCTTGCGGGAATTCAACTCGCCTATTCCGGCATCAACGGTCCGAATTTCTACAGCAAAGAGGTGCCGATGGCGGTGTCGCCCGGCCCGATCCGCACGTTTACCAACGATCCGGTGCAGGCGCGGGGTCTGGATAAAACCGACATCAAAAACCTGCGGCGTTGGTTCGTGAACGCGGCGAAACGCAGCCAGATCGCGGGCTTCGATCTGATCTGCCTCTACGGCGCGCATGGCTTTGGGATTTTTCAACATTTCCTATCCCGCGCCACCAATCAGCGCAGCGATGAATATGGCGGCAGCTTGGAAAACCGATCGCGCTTCGCCCGCGAAGTGTTGTCAGATATGCGCGATGCGGTGGGCGATACCATGGCTTTGACCATGCGGGTCAGCCTTGATGAACACATTGGAAAGCTTGGCTTTTCCAATGCTGAACTGCGCGATTTCATCGCGATGAACGGCGATCTGCCCGACCTTTGGGATCTGGCCCAAGGCACATGGGAGGATTGCTCGGGGCCAAGCCGCTTCAAGGAAGAAGCAGCACAAGAAACCCTCGTCAAAGGCATCCGCGAGTTGACCAATCGCCCCGTCGTCGGCGTCGGTCGCTTCACTAGCCCAGATGTGATGGCGAAAATGATCCGTCAAGGCACGCTCGATTTCATCGGCTGCGCGCGCCCTTCGATTGCCGATCCGTTCCTGCCGAAAAAGATTGAGGAAGGCCGGATTGAGGATATCCGTGAATGTATCGGCTGTAACATCTGCGTCACGGGCGACATGACGCAAAGCATTTCGCGTTGCACGCAGAACCCGACCTTCATGGAGGAATGGCGCAAGGACTGGCATCCAGAGCGGATGAACGCCAAAGGCAGCAGTGAAAACGTGCTGATTGTCGGCAGCGGGCCTGCGGGGTTAGAGGCTGCGAGGGCGCTTTCGTTGCGTGGCTATGATGTCGCTTTGGCCGAAGCCAGCACGGTCCTTGGCGGTCGTGTGGCGAAAGAACGACTGTTGCCGGGGCTTTCGGCTTGGGGCCGCGTGGCCGATTATCGCGCGTATCAGATCAGCCAGCGCTCGAATGTGCTGACTTATTTTGACAGTCGGCTGACGGCTGAAGACATCCTCGGCTTTGGCTTTCAGCACGTAGCGATCGCCACTGGGGCGCTTTGGCGGGCCGATGGTGTGGCCCGGATGCATGTGGAGCCGATCCCCAATGCGGGGATGGCAGTTTATACCCCGGATGATCTGATGGCTGGGCGTTTACCAAAGGGGCGCGTCATACTGTTTGACGATGATCACTATTATATGGGCGGCGTTTTGGCGGAACTTTTGGCACAGAACGGCTGTTCGGTGACACTGATCACGCCCTCGGCCTATGTCTCGGATTGGACGCTGAACACCCTCGAACAAGCTTCGATCCATCGGCGATTGGTGGCGGCAGGCGTCAAGATCGTGCTGAACACCGGGGTGATTGCGCTGAGTGATCAAGGCGTTACCACCGCCTGCGTCTACACCGGCATCGAAGGCCATATTGATGCGGAATCAGTGGTGATGGTCGCCAGCCGTATCGCCCAAGACCAGCTTTACCGCGATCTGCAAGCGCGCGAAGCCGATTGGAAAGACGCTGGCATCCTGTCGGTTAAGGTGATCGGCGATGCCTGCGCCCCCGGCCCGATTGCTTGGGCGACCTATGCCGGTCACCGCTATGCCCGCGATTTGGATATGCCCGATCTCGGTGACGCCCTGCCGTTCCGCCGCGAAGTCACGGCGTTGCAGGATTAGGCGGTCGCGCGTCTTCATATCCACCGCCGCCCCGGATCAAGTTCTGGGCGGCGAGGTCTCGGTGTTCCGGTCGTCTACAACAGGCTTCAGGATGCCAGCGGCTCTGCCAGAACCTGCGCCGCCACCGCACCCGACCGCAGCATATCCGCCAAGGTCAGCGATTCAATCAGCAGCAGGTAAGACCAGAAAATATCGGCAAACACTTTGCGGATGCGGCAGCTTTCTTCATCGACGCAATCCTCGCAACGCTGATATGCGCGACGGGACAGGCACGGCAAGGGTGCAATCGGCCCGTCAATCAGACGCAGCAGTTCGGAAATCGAAATCTCGGCGGGCGGTTTGATCAGCTGATAGCCGCCAGAGCGCCCACGGGTTGACGCAATGATGCCTGCGTTGCGCACTTCCAGCAGAATATGCTCCAGAAACCGCTTCGGCGTGCCAGAGCGCTTGGCGATCGCTTCGATCGTCAAGGCCTCGGGCGCGGGCATCGCTGCCGCATCCGCCAACACCAACAGCGCTTTCAACGCATATTTCATCTTTTGTGTAATCATCTCCAAGACCTAACTGGCGTGGAAAAAGGAATCAATCCGCGTGAGGCGGGATTGTAAAAAAACTTGACAGCAAGGCAGTTGTACGACGGTTTTGCGGGGGATTGCCGCCTGAGCCCGCCGCAGGCCAACAATCGCCGATGGATCAGCAGCCCTGAAACCCCAGAAATCACTGCGAAAACCGCCCATATTCATCCCCCGAATCAATCACGATATATTTGATAGACTAATAATGCTTTCGCGACTCACAAAAGCTTGATAATGTGGTGAGACGATCCATCCAAAGCTGCACAGGATGTTCAAATGACTCAGACCATGTCTCAGCGCCCGTCGCGGCGCGCCACGTATCTTGCTCTGATTGTGTTTGGTTTGGCCTATATCGGCGTGATGGTGATCATTTTCGCCCCCGAAGGCAGCCTTTCTAGCCGCAACCCGCTGATGTCGACAGAGCAGACCGAATAACGTGATCCATCACGAAAGGCAGGCCAGCGCGGCCTGCCTTTTGCGTTCAGGGCCCGCTTGCCGCCCTGCCTGAAACGACGCCCCGCTTGAAACTCCGCCGCCGCGATGTCACTCTGCCTCAAAAATGGGGGCGAGCATGGCACAGGCGCGGGTGGGATTTATCGGTTTGGGCCTGATGGGTCAGGGGATGGCTGCGAATATCGTGGCCAAGGGCTATCCGCTGATGGTTTATGCGCATCGCAACCGTGCCCCGGTCGAGGATTTGGTTGCGCGCGGGGCTGTTGAGGCCGGGTCGCTGACCGATCTGGCCCGTGGGTCTGATGTGATTTTCCTGTGCCTGTCGGGATCGCCGCAGGTCACAGAGGTGGTTTCGGCGCTGAAACCGGGACTTACCGCTGGGGCGGTGATTGTGGATTGTTCAACCTCTGACCCGGTGGTGACCGAGCGTTTGGCGCGGGAATTGGCCGCCGTTGGGGTTGATTTTGCCGACGCCCCGCTGTCGCGTACACCGAAAGAGGCTTGGGCGGGGACGCTTGATTGTATGGTGGGTGCCACGCCCGAAGTCTTCGCCCGCGTTCAGCCGATCATCGCCACTTGGGCGGGTAAGATCGTGCATATCGGCGGGGTCGGCGACGGGCATCGGATGAAGCTGCTGAACAATTTCATCTCGCTCGGCTATGCCGCGATCTATGCCGAGGCGATTGCGCTGTCGGAAAAGGTTGGCATCCCGATTGCCAAGTTTGACAGCGTTATTCGCGGCGGTCGGATGGATTGCGGGTTTTACCAAACCTTCATGGCCTGCGCATTAGAGGGCAACCGCGAGGCGCATCGCTTTACCATCAGCAATGCCTACAAAGACCTGCGGTATCTCGAGTCGATGGCGAATGATGCGAAAGTGGTCACCAGCATGTCGTCGGCTGCGAAGAACGCCTTCGCTTACGCGATGGCAAATGGCGGCGATGGGGCGGAAGATTATGTGCCGCATCTGGCGGATTTCACTGCCAAACTGAATGGTGGGTCTTAAGGTCTGACGCCAGAGGTTTGGGATGCGTTGGCGTGGGATTTCCTTCCCCGCTGGGAATGACTTGTGTATTTCAACAGATTTTGCGGCCTTTTCCACAACATGTTGTGGATGACTGAGGCTGACGCGCGTAAACTACTGCGCAGCCAGCTCGCGCGGGGCGGTCAAAATCCGCTCGGTCACCGCAGACAAGGCCAAGGCTGCCGCGCCATGCGCCCATAAAAGATCACCCCAAGCGTGGATTTCAATCGGCGGGCGGGGGCGACCGGTGTTGATCACCAGATTGTCCATCTCGGCCAAGGTTTCCGCCGCATAAAGGTAGTCGAATTTCAGCCGCTCGCCGGATAGAATGATCAGTGCGGGGTCGAACAGGTTGACCACATTTGCCAGCCCCACCGCCAGATAGCGCCCCGCGCGGCGGAAAATGCTGCGGGCGGTGGCGTCGCCTGACTGTGCGTGTTCATAAAGGCTTTCCAGCAGCACTGAGATTGACTGACCTTCACGGTGGCCCCAATTCAGCGCCGTGGTGGCCTCGCGCGCCAAAGCATAGTCGGCGACATAAGCCTCCAGACAGCCGCGCTGGCCGCAGCGGCACAAGGCGCCGTCGAGTTGCACCTTGGTATGGCCCAATTCCATCCCCAAGCGCTGCGATCCGCGGTAAATCCGGTGGTTCATCACAAAGCCCATGCCGACGCCGTGCTCAAACGTCACCACCGCGAAATCGGCAAGGCTGCGGCCAGCGCCGAACCACAATTCGGCCAAAGCCACCAGATTGGCGTCATTGTCGATGCTGACGGGCAGGCCCAGCCGGGCTTGCGCCGCCTCGGCCAAAGGCACCGCGCGTTCGGTCAGGGTCGAGGACCACAACACCACCCCTTCGGCCTGATCGACAAAGCCCGGCAGGCCGATGCCAACCCCGGCAAGACCCGCGCGCGCGACCCCGGCCTTCTGGCAGACCCGATCCAGCAAAGCCTCCATCGCGTTCAGCATGTCCGGCAACGGCATCGGGCCCGGTCCGCGCGGCACCACCTCGTTCGCCAGCAAATTGCCCGCGAAATCCACCACCACCGCCGAATGTTCGCGGTCGGACATCTTCATCCCCGCCACCAGATGCGCCCCGGCCCGCACCCCCAAAGCCACCGCAGGCCGCCCGCGCCCCAGTTCAGGATCACGCGGCGCGCTGACCTCCTCAATCAGCCCGGCCTCGATCAATTCCGACGTGATTGTGGTCACCGACGCGGGCGAGACGCCGAGATCCTTCGCCACCTGCACCCGCGCGATCAGCCCCGATGCCCGCACCCGTTCAAACACCTGCTGGCGCAAAGGCCGCATTGATTCGGACAATGGCGGTATCAGCGGGCCACAGCCCCTGCTCGCCATATCCGGCTCTGCTTCGCCGCCAAAACCCACCATTTATTTTATCTCCGAACAAAAACAACGCGAAATTGTTCTTATGTGATCTATTATTGCTGCAATGCAGCGAAGATTTGCAAGATATTCCAGCAGTTCTGTTGTTGCCCATCAGTTTTATTTTGACAACTGAATTTATTCACGGCAATTTTCCGACAGTTCTAGCGAATCTGCGGAACAGGTCATACGCTGGCCGAATCCATAGGGAGGATAAAAATGCGTAAGGTCATTATGCTTGCGGTCATCGCCGCGGCAGGTTTCTCGTCGGCTGCTTTGGCAGAAGGCAAAAAAATTGGCGTGTCTTGGGCGCAGTTCCAGGAAGAGCGTTGGAAGATCGACGAAGCCGCAATGAAGGCCGCGATCGAAGCCGCTGGCGATGAATATATCTCGGCTGACGCGCAATCGTCGTCGGAAAAACAGCTGTCGGACGTTGACGCGCTGATCGCTCAGGGCGCCAATGTTCTGATTATCAACGCGTGGGACAAAGATGCGATTGGCCCAGCCATCGAGAAAGCCGTGGCCGAGGGTATTCCGGTTGTCGGCTACGACCGTCTGATCGAAGACGCGCGCGCCTTCTATCTGACCTTCGACAACGTCGGCGTTGGCAAGATCATCGCCGAAGAAGTGATGAAGGCGAAACCCGAGGGCAACTACGCCATCATCAAGGGCGACCCCGGTGATCCGAACGCGGACTTCCTGCGTTCCGGCATGGAGCAAGTCATTGGTGAGGCTGTGAAAGCCGGCACCATCAAGATCGTCGGTGAAGTCTATACCGATGGTTGGAAGCCGGAAAATGCTCAGAAGAACATGGAGCAGATCCTGACCGCCAACAACAACACTGTCGATGCCGTTCTGGCTGAAAACGACGGTATGGCGGGCGGCGCTTCGGCTGCGCTGGCGGCTCAGGGCCTTGTGGTTCCGCTCGGCGGCCAAGATGGCGATTTGGCAGCGATCAATCGCGTGGCACGTGGCACCCAGACCGTTTCGGTTTGGAAAGACTCGCGTCAACTTGGCAAAGCAGCAGGCGAGATTGCGGCACAACTGGCAGCAGGCACCGCGATTGACGCGATTGCTGGCGCTACCAAGTTCAGCGACGGCGAAAAAGGCGTTGAAATGAACGCAATTCTGCTGACGCCCACCGCGATCACCAAAGACACGCTGAACTTGGCAATCGACGGTGGCCACATCAGCAAAGCCGAGGCCTGCGAAGGTGCGATGGAAGGCGTTGCTGCCTGCCAATAATCGGCACAGCAGGCAGACCTGCGCAAAGCGGGTCTGCCAACGCAGTAACCAACGGTCCGGCGTCAGACATTGTGCTGACGTCGGGCTTTTCCCAAGACGCAAAGCCGCAGCCTGATCAAAGGCCAATTCGCACAGGGTCAAAGCCATATTTGGCAGCCCGCGTCGCCCCCCCCTCTCAAGCCGGACGAGGATATGACAGACACCCCCACCCACGCCCCTCAGGGCAGCGATGCCAAACTTGGCCCGATCGCGCGTTTTATCCGCGACACCGAACTTGACACAAGGATGCTTGGCATGGTCGGCGCGCTGCTGCTGATCTGGTCGGCGTTTCACTTTTATCCGATCATCGCGGGCCTGTTCAGCGGCAACGGCCTGAACATGGGCGCGGGCCTGTTCATCACCCCGCGCAACCTGTGGAACCTGTCGGTGCAAACCTCGATGACCGGGATCATGGCGACGGGGATGGTGCTGGTGATCATCACCCGCAACATTGATCTGTCGGTCGGATCGATTGTTGGCGTCACCGGCATGGTGATGGGCATCGTGCAGGTCAACATTCTGCCACCCATCGTGGGCCTTGGCAGCCCGGTGATCTGGATCATCACAGCGATCATCGGCATCATTCTGGGCGCAATGATCGGTGCGTTTCACGGCTGGCTGATCGCCTATCGCGCCATCCCGTCGTTCATCGTCACCTTGGGCGGTATGCTGGTCTGGCGCGGTGCTGCCTTTCTGACCGCAGACGGCAAAACCATCGCTCCGATGGACACCACCTTCGCTTTGCTGGGCGGCGGCCCGACCGGGTCGGTGGGGGCAACGGGCAGTTGGATCGTGGGCCTGCTTGGCTGCATCGGCGTGCTGTGGATCATGCAATCTGGCCGCAAATCCCGCAGCAAACACGGCTTTCCGCAGCGCCCAATGTGGGCCGAAGCGGTTTTGGCGCTGCTCGGCTGCGGCGTGCTGATTGGCGCTGTTCTGGTGGTTAACGCCTATACTTGGCCGAAGGGCATCGTCGATGCCTATGTCAAAGCCAACCCCGAGGTGATCGTCCCCGAAGGCGGTCTGCAAATCTCGACCGGCTTTGCGATCCCGGTGCTGATCCTGATCGTCGTCGGCATCCTGATGACCATCCTGATGACCCGCACCCGCTTTGGCCGCTACGTTTTCGCGATCGGCGGCAACCCCGAGGCCGCAGCTTTGTCCGGCATCAACACCAAATGGATGACGCTGAAAATATTCGCGCTGATGGGCCTGCTTTCGGGTCTTGCCGCTGTCGTCGCCTCTGCCCGCCTGAATGCCGCGACCAACGCCTTGGGAACGCTGGATGAATTGTACGTCATCGCCTCGGCGGTCGTCGGCGGCACCTCGCTTGCGGGCGGTGTCGGCACCATCTACGGCGCGATCATCGGCGCTTTGGTGATGCAATCCCTGCAAACCGGCATGGTGCTGATCGGCTATGGCGATGGATCGTACCGGATGATCGCCGTTGGCGTGGCGCTGGTTCTGGCCGTCTATCTTGACAATCTTTACCGCAAGAAAACCAAGTGAGGGCTGACACCATGGCAAACACAGGCACTCCTCTGGTCGAGATGCGTGACATTTCTATCGCGTTCGGCGGCATCAAGGCGGTTGATCATGTCTCGATTGATCTGCATCCCGGTGAAGTCGTTGGCCTTCTGGGCCACAATGGCGCGGGCAAATCCACGCTGATCAAATGCCTTTCCGGCGCGTACAAAGCCGACGCGGGCGAGATTTACATCAATGGCGCGAAGGTGGACATCAACAACCCCCGCGACGCGCGTGAGTATAATATCGAGACGATTTACCAGACCCTCGCCCTCGCCGACAACCTCAACGCTGCCTCGAACCTATTCTTAGGCCGCGAAATCGTTGGCGCAGGCGGCTTCTTGGACGATTCAGCGATGGAGGCCGAAACCCGCAAGATCATGGCCCGGCTGAACCCGAACTTCCGCAAGTTCAACGTGCCAGTCTCCGCGCTTTCGGGTGGTCAGCGCCAATCCGTCGCCATCGCCCGCGCAGTGTATTTCAACGCCAAAATCCTGATCATGGACGAGCCGACCGCCGCTTTGGGTCCGCAAGAAACCCAGATGGTCGCCGAGCTGATCCAAGAGCTGAAAAAGCAGGGTCTTGGTATCTTCTTGATCGAGCACGACATTCATGCCGTGATGGATCTGTGCGACCGCGCCGTGGTGATGAAAAACGGCCATCGCGTCGGCACGGTGAACGTCAACGAAGTCACCGACGAAGACATCCTTGGCATGATTATCATGGGTAAAAAACCGCCGCAAGCTGTGTAAAACATCGGGCGCGAGGGCAACCTCGCGCCCTTTTTCGATCACGCCCCCTCACCATCCGCGATCAGGAGACCCCATGCAGCGCCGTCATTTCCTCGCCCTGACCGGGGCCGCTTTCGCCCTTCCGGCTTTGCCTTTGCACGCGGCCACCTCCGCCAGCGATACCCTGCTGACATGGTACAAACTGGTGCTGGAGCTGGTGCGCCACACCGCCACCTACACCCCCCCGGTCGCCGCCCGCGCCTTTGGCTATCTGGGCGTGGCGGCTTATGAATCCCTCGCCTCGGCCACAGGGGCCGCCAGTCTTGCAGGCCAGATCAACGGTCTCACCGCCCTGCCTCCGCGCCCGGAAGGCCACTGCGACGAAGCCCTGATCCTGCATGCCGTGATGTCCGAGGCCGCCCAGACCTTCTTCGGCAACACCGGCCCCACCGGCCAACGCGCCATGGCCGCGATGCGCGACAAGCTGGGCGCGAAACTGACCGAAGGCGTCGCCGGAGATGTGGCCGCCCGTTCCGCCGCCTATGGCCTTACCGTCGCACAACATATTGAGGAATATAGTAAATCAGACGGCGGCCATGATGTGAAAAACATGGGCTTCCCGATGGAGTGGACCCTGCAAAAAGGCCCGGAATTCTGGACACCGACCAGCCTGATCGTCCAGCAACAAGCCCCCCTGCTGCCCAACTGGGGCAAAAACCGCCCCTTCGCGATGCCCGTAGGTGCCCCCTGCACCGCAGGCGATCCGCCCGCCTATTCCGAAGACCCCACTTCGGTATTCTACAAGCAGGCGATGGAGGTCTATGACACCTCGAAAACCCTGACTGACGATCAAAAAGCCATCGCCCGTTTCTGGTCGGATGACCCGATGCTGTCGCCCACCCCGCCCGGCCATTGGATTTCGATCACCCTGCAAATCCTGCACCGCGACAGTCCCGATGCACTCCACGCAGCCGACGCTTTGGCCCGTGTCGGCATGGCGGTGAACGACGCTTTCATCGCCTGTTGGGGCGACAAAATTCACTACAACCGCCTGCGCCCGGTCACCTATATCAAGCGGGTGATTGATAAAACCTGGGAGCCTTTGCTGATCACTCCACCCTTCGCCGAATATCCCTCGGGCCATTCCACCCAATCGGCGGCGGCGGCTGTCGTGCTGACAGCGGTGTTTGGCGAGGGCTTTGCTTTCGATGACGCCACCCATGCCGATGACGGCATCAAACCACGGCATTTCGCCGATTTCAAAACCGCCGCCGCCGAAGCCGCGATGTCGCGCCTTTACGGCGGCATCCACTTCCGCGCCGCAAACGAGAACGGCCTGCGCCAAGGTGCCGAGGTCGGCAGTTTCATCAACGCTTTGAAAACATTGGCCTGATCCATGAAAATTGCAAGCTTCGCCTTCGCTATGCTCCCCCTCGCCGCTTACGCCGAAACCACTGCACCGCCGCCCCCCGCGCCGTTGGTGCCCAGCTTCAGCGAACAAACCGCGATCTCTGGCGTCAATCAGATCTACGCCGGCGACTGGGAATATATGGTCGGCGGCGGCGTCTCGACCTTCGATTGCAACGCCGACGCCCGCCCCGATCTGATCATCGCAGGTGGCAGCAACCCGGCGAAATTGTTCGTCAACCAAAGCGAAAAGGGCGGCGATTTCAGCTTCATCGAGACCCCAAGTGGCTTAGAACGCACGGGAGTCCTCGGGGCCTACCCGATCGACATCGACAGCGACACCATCCCCGATATCGTCCTGTTGCGCCAAGGCGAAAACGAGGTGATGCGGGGCCTCGGCAACTGCAAATTCCAGCGCGCCAATGAAGACTGGGGCTTTGACGGCGGCAACGCCTGGTCCGCCGCCTTCGCCGCCACTTGGGAAAAAGGCCAAGGCTGGCCAACCTTGGCTGTCGGCAACTACATCGACGTCAGCCAAGACATGTTCCCCTGGGGAAGCTGCACCGACAACTGGCTGCACCGCCCCGATGGGGCAAAATTCGCCCCGCCGGTCCCGCTCAAACCCAGCTTCTGCGCTTTGTCGATGCTGTTCTCCGACTGGAACCGATCCGGCACGCCAAGCCTGCGCATCGCCAACGACCGCGAATATTACAAAGGCGGGCAAGAACAACTCTGGCACATCGACCCCGGCCAGGACCCCGCGCTTTATACCGACAAAGAAGGCTGGAAACGCCTGCGCATCTGGGGCATGGGGCTGGCCAGTTACGATCTGAATTTTGATGGCTACCCGGAGTATTTCATCACCTCGATGGCTGATAACAAGCTGCAAACATTGGCAGAAGTTCCAACCGAAGGTGCGCCGAAAGCTGGCTTCAAAGACGTGGCCTATCCCAAACACGCCATAGCACAACGCCCTTACACGGGTGATGATCTGAACCCCTCCACCGGCTGGCACGCGCAGTTTGAAGACGTGAACAATGACGGTCTGGCGGACCTGTTCATCGCCAAAGGCAACGTTGATGCGATGCCGGATTTCGCGCTAAAAGACCCCAACAACCTGCTGCTGCAACGCACAGACGGCACGTTTGAAGAATCCGGCGACCGCGCCGGTGTCGCCGATACCGGTCTGTCACGCGGGGCTGCCCTCGCCGATCTGAACGCCGATGGCCTGATGGATCTGGTCGTCGTCAACCGCCGCGAGCCTGCGCAAATCTGGCGTAACACCACCAAATCCCTCAACCATTGGCTTGATCTAAGCCTCGCCCAAACCGCCCCAAACACCGACGCCATCGGCGCATGGGTCGAGGTGAAGATGCCCGACCACATCCAACGCCGCGAGATCACCATCGGCGGCGGTCAGGCGGGCGGAAATCTTGGCCCGAGCCATTTCGGTCTGGGCGATCTGGCACAGGCCGAGGTGCGGGTGATCTGGCCGGATGGCACGGAAGGCGCATGGGAAATGGTTAAGGCCGATGCGTCTTACCGCCTGCAAAAACCCTAATCGGCCACGAAAAACGCGAACGTCATCTCATGATGATAGACCCCTCCGGCCTTCACCACGGCCGAGGGGTAGTCGGGATGGTTCGGACTGTCCGGCCAAACTTGCGTCTCCAGCGTGAAACCGGCCCGCGCGCCATAAGCAGCACCGGCTTTCCCCGGCAGCCCTTCCGGCAGATACGATCCGGTGTATAACTGCACCCCCGGCTGATTGGTAAACAACCGCAAACCCCGTCCCGAGGCTGGATCAACCGCCACCACCGCAGGCCCCACCCCACCGTTGAGACAAAGGTTGTGATCAATGCCACCCACAGGCACATCCACGCCAATCGCCCGCAACACCCTGAAATCAAACGGCGTTCCCGCCACATCCGCAGGTGCTCCCAGTGGCAACAGCGCGGCATCAACCGGCAGATACCGATCCGCATCAATCTGCAAAAGCTGCGCATCCGCAGCCCCGCTGCCCTGCCCCGCCATGTTGAAATAGGCGTGGTTGACCAGATTAACCACGGTGTCCGCAGCAGCTGTCGCCGTCATCACAATCTGCAACCGCCCCGGCGCGGTAAAATCGTACCGCACCTCAACGTCCAAAGCGCCCGGAAACCCCATCTCGCCATCGGGCGAGTGCAGCCCAAACGTCACACCCCGCGCATCTGCCCGCAGCACCTGCCACAGCCGCTTGTCAAACCCCAGCGCACCGCCGTGCAAATGGTTAATGCCCTCGTTGCAGTCGAGCTGCACCACACCGCCCAGCCATTCAAACCGCCCGCCCGCAATCCGGTTGGCGTAGCGCCCGCAGGTCGCACCAAAATACGTCCCCGGATGATCGAGATAGCCCTGCACATCATCATGCCCCAGCACGATATCAGCCAAAACCCCAGCCCGACCCGGAGCCCACAACTGCATCAGCCTTGCCCCATAAGCGCTTAAAACCGCTGAACAATCCGCCCCATCGCTGATCTTGAAAACCTGCGTATCCATGCCTTATGCCCCCAAAATCCAAACCCGGTCCACCGCCAGAATATCCGCCATAGCGCGCCCCGCCGCATCGGCCTCGCCATGCCCCACCGCATCGGCCAAAGCCTGATACATCGACGCCTTGGCAGCCGCGAAATCCGCCACCCCCGCCCGCAGCTGCGGTGCAATCGCCTGCACCACGCCGAATTCAACCAAAGCCGAGGCCGCGCGCAGAAACGGATTCTGGCTCGCCTCACACAGAATCCGGTGAAATTCAAACTCCGCCAGCGCGAACGGCTCGGCCAAAGCCGCCGTCATGCTGCGCTGGTTCAGCCAATACAAAAGCATCCGCACCTGTTCCGCAGACCGCCTCTGCGCCGCCAGTTGTGCCGTCTGCATCTCAAGCATCTCGCGCAACTCGACATAGGATTGCAGAAAAACCAAGCCCGGCCCCGCCTCTTGAATCCAGCCAAGCACTTGACGATCATAAAGATTCCACCGACTGCGCGGCAGCACCCGCGTGCCGACTTTCGCCCGCGCCTCGACCAGCCCCTTGGCCTCCAGCGTCTTCAAAGCCTCGCGCAAAACCGTGCGCGACACGTTATAGGTGTCCATCATCTCGGCATCATTCGGCAGGATCGAGCCCACCGCAAGCCGCCCCGAAGCAATGCCGATGCCGACCTCACTGATCACATAGGAATGGAAATTGCGCGCCACCTGCCGCCCGGACAGCGCGCGGACAAGGCTGCCGGGTTCGCTCATGCTAGGTTTTCCAAAACACTTTCCTGCGCGGAGATGCCGCCGAGAACACCAGCCTTTGCAACAAAATGAACAGGAAAAGCAAGCCGCCGATGACGATTTTGGTCCACCAACTTGAGAGTGAGCCATCAAACACGATGTAGGTCTGCACCAGCCCCTGCAGCATCACGCCGATAAAGGTGCCTGCGATGAAGCCGTAGCCCCCGGTCAGCAGGGTGCCGCCAATCACCACTGCCGCGATGGCGTCCAACTCGACCCCCAAAGCTGACAGCGAATAGCCCGCCGAAGTGTAAAGTGAGAACACAATGCCCGCGAGGCCCGCCAAAGTGGCCGACAAGGTGTAGATTAAAATCGTGGTGCGCGCCACCGGAACGCCCATCAATCCTGCCGAAACCTCCGAGCCTCCGAGCGCGTAGACATAGCTGCCAAACCGCGTGCGATGCGCCAAGATGATGCCGAACACGAACACCAGCAGCATGATCATCCCGATCACCGTTAGCCGCCCGCCACCCGGCAGCAGGATGTAACTTTTTGAGATCGTTGTATAAAGCGCATGCTTGATGCCAATGCTATCGGGGGAAAGCACGGATGCGCCACCGCGCGCCAGAAACATCCCCGCCAGCGTGACGATGAACGACGGCACCTTCAGATAGTGAATCGCCGCCCCCATCACCGCGCCAAACGCCGCCGCCACCGTCAGCGAAATCGCAAAAGCCAGCAGCGGATGCAGGCCAAGCCACATGATCAAAACCGCGTTCAACACCGTGGTAAAGCCGATCACCGCCCCCACCGACAGATCAATGCCGCCCGAGATGATCACAAAGCTCATCCCCACCGCAGCAATCCCCAGAAAGGCATTATCCGTCAGAAAATTGCCCAGCACCCGCGTCGACAGCATCGCTGGAAACTGGATAACAGCAGCCAGATAGGCCAGCGCAAAGATCGCCGTCGTCGCCACCAAAGGCCGTAAAGCGCGGTTCATTGGGTTTTCCCTTCCGACATGCGCTTGCGCAGCCATTGGCTGGTGATCGGCGCTTGCAACACCAAAATCAGAATGATCACGCCGGATTTCACCACCAGATTGAACTCTGGCGAGAAGCCCGAGATCAAAATCCCGGTGTTCATCGCCTGAATGATCAAGGCACCAACCACCGACATCGGGATCGAAAAACGCCCGCCCAGCAACGAGGTGCCACCAATCACCACGGCGAGGATCGCATCAAGCTCCAACCACAACCCGGCATTATTGGCATCGGCACCGCGAATATCCCCCGCCACGATCAACCCCGAAGTCGCCGCACAAAACCCGGCGAACGTATAGACCACCACCAGCAGCAAGCCACTGGAAATGCCCGCAAATCTGGCAGCCGAGCGGTTCACCCCCACCGCTTCGATCAACAGCCCCAACGCGGTTTTGCGCACGATCAACGTCGCCCCAATCGCCAATACGGCGGCAATCACAATCGGCATCGGCATCCCAAACAGCGACCCCGTGCCAATGAAAATCAGCACCGGATCGGAGAACGTCACGATAGAGCCTTCCGTCACCAGTTGCGCCAAACCCCGCCCCGCCACCATCAAAACCAGCGTCGCGATGATTGGCTGAATCTCCAGATAGGTCACCAAAATCCCGTTCCACAGCCCGCAGAGCAGCCCCACCAACAGCGCCGCGCCGACCGCCGCCACAGCCGAGTATCCCCCCGTTACCAGCACCGCCGCCACCGCCCCGGCAATCGCCATCACCGCGCCCACAGACAGATCAACGCCCTTGGTCGCGATCACCGCCGTCATGCCAATCGCCAAAATCGCCACCGGAGCACCCCGGTTCAGCACGTCAATCACGCTGCCAAACAGCCGGCCATCCTGCAAGGTGATGTCGAAAAATCCCGGAAACAGCAGCCAGTTGATCAACAATACCGCCGCCAAAGCCACAAATTGCGGCCGCAGCAGCGCCCCCCGCCAGTCCATCCGCCTCATGCCCGCCCCTCCGCCGCAGTCTTAGCGTTCGGATTATCCGCAATCGCCGCCACGATCACCGAGGGTGCTATATCCGCGCCGCTCAACTCCGCCACCATCTCACGATCCCGCATCACCACGATGCGGTTGGAATAGGCCACCACCTCGTCCAACTCCGAGGAAATCACCAGCAGCGCTAGCCCCTCCTCGCGCAACCGATTGATCGTGCGCACAATTTCCGCATGGGCCCCCACGTCGATCCCGCGCGTCGGCTCGTCCAAAATCAGGAAACTCGGATCAATCGCCAGCCAGCGCGCCAAGATAACCTTCTGCTGATTGCCCCCCGACAACAGCTTCACCGGCATATCGTGGCTTGCCGCGCGAATATCCAACGCTTCGGCATAGTTACCGGCAATCTCGATCTGCTCATCGCGGTTCAGCGCGCGGAACCAGCCCAATTTGGCCTGCAATGCGATGATGATATTCTCGCGCACCGACAAATCGCCAAAAATCCCATCCAGCTTACGGTCCTCCGGGCAAAACCCGAACCCAGCCGCCACCGCTTGCGCCGGGTTGCGGATGCTGACCACACGACCGCCCACCGAAATCTCACCGCCATCCGCCGCATCGACGCCAAACATCAGCCGTGCCATTTCGGTGCGGCCAGAGCCCAACAGCCCCGCCACCCCCACAACCTCGCCCTCATGCAGTGCCAGAGTGAACGGAGCCACTTTTCCTTGCCGTCCCAAGGACTTAAACTCCACCCGCACCGGGCCTTGCACGGCTTCCGCGACACCGACGCCGCCGTGATCAAAGGCCAGATCCTTGCCCAGCATCATCCGCACCACATCGGTTGCGGTCACTTCAGACAGCACTTTGGTGCCGATCAGACGGCCATTGCGCAGGATCGTCACCCGGTCGGCGATCTCAAACACCTGATCGAGAAAATGCGTGATGAAGATAATGCCAAGGCCACGGGCTTTCAGTCGGGCAACCACCTCAAACATTTTCGCCACTTCATTGCGATCAAGGCTGGCGGTCGGTTCGTCCAGCACCAGAACCTTGCCGGAAAGTTCCACCGCCCGCGCGATGGCCACGATCTGCTGCACGGCAACGGAATAGCTGCCGAGTTCCGCCTTCACGTCGATTTCCAGCCCATAACCCGCCAGCAAATCCCGCGCCCGCGCCTCAATCACCTTGCGCTGCACGATGCCAAACCGCGTCGGCTGATGGCCAAGAAAAAGATTTTCAGCCACCGAGCGGTTCGGCAGCAGGTTCACCTCTTGGTAAACCGTGCCGATGCCATGGCGCTGCGCATCCAACGGGTCCGAGAACCGCACAGGCGCGCCTTCCAGCAAAACCTCACCACCGTCCGGCTGATAGGCCCCGGTCAATATCTTAATAAGCGTGGATTTTCCGGCACCATTCTCCCCCAGCAAAGCGTGAACCTCACCGGGGCGCACTGCAAAATCAACGCCGTCCAATGCCCGATGTTGGCCGAAAATCTTCACTATGCCGCGCGCTTGCACGACTGGCTCTATGCCATCGACCATAGACCTGCTCCCCAAAACCCTGCTCCACTCTGCGCGAAAGCCCAGATAAAGCCCAGATAAAGCGAAGTCGGCCAGATCGCTCTGGCCGACGCTCAACTCAGACCAAATTAATAACCCAGACCCTTGCGGCGGTCATACTCGCCCTGCGCATCATCGGCGGGCGTGTAGAGTTTAGACTCGGTGATGATGAATTTTTCCGGCACCGTGCCTGCGCTGAGATAAGCATCCAGCGCTGCAAACGCCGGGCCCGCCATGTTCGGCGTCAACTCAACGGTCGCATTGGCCTCGCCCGCCACGAACGCTTGGAAGATATCCGGCACGCCGTCAATCGACACCACCAGAATATCGCTGCCCGGCTTCAGGCCGGCGTCTTTGATCGCCTGAATCGCCCCAACCGCCATGTCGTCGTTGTGGGCATAAACCGCGCAAATCCCCTTGCCGCCGTCTTCGGCCTTCAGGAAACCTTCCATCACTTCCTTGCCCTTGGCGCGGGTGAAATCGCCGGTTTGGCTGCGGATGATCGACAGATTGGCATGACCCGCCAGCGCATCCTCGAAGCCTTTTTTGCGGTTGATCGCAGGCGACGAGCCGACAGTGCCTTGAAGTTCCACGACTTTACAGTCTTTGTCGGCGACGGTTTTCACCAGCCAATCGCCCGCCACATGACCTTCCTTAACCTGATCCGACGCCACTGAGGTCAGATACAGATCCTGCGGCGCATCAATGCCACGGTCAAGCAGGATGACGGGAATGTTGGCTTCTTTCGCCTCGGTCAGCACTTCTTCCCAGCCGGTTGACACCACCGGAGCCACCAGAATCGCCGCAACGCCCTGCGCTATAAAGCCCCGGATCGCCTTGATCTGGTTCTCTTGTTTCTGCTGCGCATCGGCAAATTTCAGATCAATCCCCAGCTTTTCAGCTTCGGATTTCGTCACCGACGTCTCTGCAGCACGCCAGCCCGATTCCGAGCCGATCTGCGAAAAGCCGATCACTTTGCCCGACAGGTCGGCATAGGCCGCCGAAGACAATAGCGCGCTGACACCCGCGGCCAGCGCGAGTTTTTTGAGTATGGACATGATCCCTCCCTAGGATTTTGTGGCAGGTGTCTTCCCTCACCGGCCTGCGACAAGGCTAGCAAAAGTATTACTATATGTAAAATACGAAGTTTGGGGGTGATTTTGCCGATATTTTGGGCGAATTGCGAAGCTAAGTTGTTGCGAAATCACAGAACCTTGAGTGATCGAGGCACGGGCGCATCCGCAGCATTTTTCAGCTGCAGCGCAGCGATAACCGCAAATGCCATGCCGGTCTCGAGCAAGAGAATCACCGAAAGCAACGAGATTCCATCAGTATGAAAAATGATTTCATTCTGAGACCGTGCTTGGCCGCCTTAAAATTAGAAGCCTCCGGCGGGAGTATTTCGGAAAGAGCAAATCCAAGGGGCTCCCGTTATCAGTTGCTCTTTCGGAAATACTCCCGCGCGGCGCGCTCCATAGCTTTCAGTTGCCCAAACGTTAAAAATCCCTTAACGGCGCGCCATCAAGCCACTGAAATAAAAGATAATAAAAGGTCCCGAGTTGGGACCGCGTTAAACAAAGCTCCGCACTGTCGCCAGAGCCCCGTCCAAAGCGCGGCCCTCCTCATCCATCAACGCCGCCTCCCGCAACCGCCGCGCCCAATCCGCAGCATCGGGACGCGCCGCTACCAAAGCGATGCCATCCAGCACCCGGTCAAACTTGGAAAGCCCGCGCGCATGGGTGTCCGAATAGCCCTTCACCAGCCGCCGACAGCGGATCACCTCAACCGCGAGATCATAATTTACAGGCAAATACCCTAGCGCGACCGCCAGCCACTGTTCAAGATGCGCCACTTCCTGCGCGTGCCGCAGCGACCCCAACCGCCGCAGCTTCATGCCGCCCAGAATATACAGCATCAGATAAGCCCGCAAACTATCCGTCCGCATCCGGCGGCCCTTGTTGAACCAGCGATCCAGACGCGCCATCCAGACCGGGTTGGCCTCAAGTTTCGCCCCCAGTCTCATAGGAAACAACCCGACAATCTCCTCGGCCCGAGGATGCAGAAACTCGGTCAGCTGCACCACATTGCCAGCCTTCGCCCCCATCTCAAGCGCAATCCGCTCTGCCCGCCCCGCACGGGTTTTCAGATCGGCAACCCGGATCACATCATCATAAGCCATTGCGTTGGCTACATATTTCGCTGCCTGCTTTGACAGTTCAAACCGGCTGCTGTCCTGTGCCAGCACAGCCTCCACTCGGGTCAAGTAGCCCGCGCCATAGGCCAGATCCTGAAACTCCACGACTTTACGTAAGCCAAGCACCGCCATCTCGGCCACCGTTTCCGGCATCCGCCGTGCCCGATCCTCCAGCGCAGCCCAAGCCGCCAGCAACTTGGCCGACCCGAGCGGAGCAGCCGCAACAGCCACCTCGACTTTGGGCAAACTCACCGGCCCCTGCGCCGCAGCATACCCCGCCGCGAACGCCCGCAAAGACGCCTCCGCCCCCTTACCGCCGGCCATAATCGCCGCCTCAAACGCGTCACGCGGGAACGGCAGCACCTCTGCCGCCGCCAGCGCGCCAAACAAACTCGCCGAAATCACCGAGCCTTGTGCGATCGCCAAAGCATCAAAATCCGCCGCGATAAACCGACGCGCCGCTATTTCCGCCGCCGCAATCACCTCTTCGGATGAGGCAACGCCATCCCCCGGCACCATCTTTTCCGAAACCGCCAAGGCCCGATGCGTCGAGGTGATCAGGGTGGTGCGATCCGGCGTCACAAAGCCGCGCATGATCGAGCGCCCGGCCTCCATCATTTCCGCCGTCACCATGATATCGACGTCACCTGCCGCAGGCATCAGCGAGAACACCGGGGCGCGCGGCCCAGCGGGAGCCATCTCGACATAGTAAACCGTCGCCCCCGTCCGCTGCGCCACTCCCGCGACCGAAGTGGCCTGACAGACATAGCCATTCGCCCGCGCCACGGCCTCAATCCACCCAGTCAGCACACCGCCGCCCTGCCCGCCGACCGCCAGAAGTGCCAGTTTGATCACGCCGTCCATACCCTTGCCGCCCAAAGGGATCGCCTGATGCAAACTCATGCCGCACCCCCGAACACCAAGCGTTTGGCATCGCGCCGCCGTTGCAGCGCGCCTATTACCCGCGCGCGAAATCCAGCCAAACGCAGTTCAAACCCAGACGGATTATGCACCACATCGGCACGGTAAAAGCTGGGGCAGAGCACCGCCGCATCGGCAACCTCGCCGCAGTTGCCACAGCCGACGCAGGATTGGTCAATCGACGCCACCGGATCATCGCGCAGCGGATCATCCAGCTTTTTCAACGACAAAGACGGGCAACCCGACAGCCGGATACAGGCGTGATCACCGGTGCACACCGCTTCATCAATGCCAAAACGTGGTATATCCACCCGGCGACCTTGCTTGATCGCCGCCGCCCGCAACGGCTTTTCGCGCCGCTGTTTGTTCAACATACATTCGCTTGAGGCCACGATCACCTTCGGCCCCGGCGCATCGGTGGTCAGCGCCTCACGGATGGTATCGCGCATCTTTTTGACGTCATAAGTGTGGTCAATCTGGCGCACCCAATCAATGCCGATGCCGGCCAAAGCCTTGGAAATCGGGTTCTTCGTGGCCTTCGTCGCATTGTCAGCGCGGCTGGACATCACATCCTGCCCGCCCGTCGCCGCCGAGTAGAAATTATCGACCACAATCGCCACGCCGTCGGATTTATTGAACGCCATATTGGTAAACGACGAGCTCAAACCATTGTGCCAAAACCCGCCATCACCGATGATCGCAATCGGACGACGCGCGCCGCCACCATCAAATGCCGCATTGGCCGCAGGGCCAAGACCGTAACCCATCGTCGCCCCGCCAATCTCGAACGGTGGCAGGCTGGCGAACAAATGGCAGCCAATATCGGCGGCAATCTGATGCTTGCCAAGTTCCTTTTCCACCAGCTTCATCGCTGAGAAAATGGGCCGTTCCGGGCAGCCAGTGCAAAAGCCCGGCGGACGGATCGGCACGGTTTTCGACAGATCGGGGATCGCAGGTCGATCAACATTCGGGCTGCGCACCACCGCCGCCAGCATCTCGGGCGCTGCGGTTTTCAGAAACCCCGTCACCGCCTCAAGCATCACCGCTCCGGTGTATTCTCCGGCCAAAGGAAACAGCCCCTTGCCGTGCAGCCTCACCGCCGATTCCGCGCGATAGAGGAAGCTGCCCAGCTGGGTTTCGATAAACTCCGGCTGGCCTTCCTCGATCACCAAGACATGATCCTTGCCTGCACAGAATTCAAGAAACTCATCCGAAATCAACGGGTAAGTCACGTTCAGCACATAGATTGGCACCGCGCTATCGCCGTAAATATCCGCCAAGCCCAGCCGCTGCAACGCCCGGATCAGCCCGTTATACATGCCCCCCTGCACCACAATGCCGAAGTCAGATTTTGGACCGAACACTTCATTCAGCCCGCGCTCGCGGATGAATTTTTCAGCTGCGGGCCAGCGGTTTTTCACCTTATCCTGCTCATGCGCGAACGACATCGGCGGCAAAACCACCCGCGCGAAATCGCTGCGCGGATTTGATAAAGCCTCTTTCACCGTCAGTGTCGGTCGCTGATTGTCGCGGGTTTGAAAGCTGCCAGTGACGTGGCACGACCGTATCCGCACCATCAGCATGACGGGGGTATTGCTGACCTCGGACAGCTCAAACCCGTCCGACACCGCCTGCACAATCGAGGGCAGGTTCGGGCGCGGATCAAGCAGCCAGAACTGCGATTTCATCGCAAAAGCGTGCGTGCGCTCCTGCATAATGCTGGAGCCCTCGCCGTAATCCTCGCCGACAATCACCAAAGCGCCGCCCGTCACGCCCGATGAGGCCAAATTCGCCAGCGCGTCCGAGGCCACATTCACCCCGACCGAGCCCTTGAACGTCACCGCCCCGCGCATCGGATAATGCACCGAGGCCGCCAGCATCGCCGCCGCCGCCGCCTCATTGGCGTTGGCCTCAAACCGCACGCCCAATTCGCCCAACAGCTCCTGCGCATCGGCCAAAACATCCATCAGATGCGAGATCGGCGCGCCCTGATAGCCGCCGACATAGGCGACGCCGTTTTCCAACAGCGCCTTGGTCAGCGCCAAAATCCCCTCGCCGGTGAAGGTTTGCCCCGCACCCAAACGCAGGTCTTCGACTTCGGCCTTGAAAGAACGCTCTGCCATCTAAATCTCGTGCTTTCTGATATTTGTCAGCATTTTCTGCAGGGTAGCGGTGAAAGTCTGGCGTTCAGCCTCGGCAATGCCGCGAAACATCCGCGCCTGCGCTTTCGCCATATGTGGCCAAAGCGTCTCAAACGTGTTGCGCCCGGCCTCGGTTATGAATACCCGCACCGCGCGGCTGTCGGCACTGTCGACCTCACGTCGGATCAGCCCATCGGCCTGCAGCTGGTCCAAACTGCGGCTGAGGGTGGAGGGATCAACCACAGTATAGATCGCAAGCTCGCGGATCAGCGGGCCTTCGATCACCGAAAGTACGGCCAAAGCGCGCATTTTCGGCGTGGAAAGCCCCAGATCGGCCATTTCCTCACGCAAGCTGGCGTTGTAGCGCCCCATGATGCGGTTCATCAGGTAGGGTGCAAAATTGGTTAAGCCAATCTCGCCCAAACGCGGCACTGCGGGGGTTTCATCATTCATGCGCCCAACCTCTTTGCCGCGTTGAAACCCGAGCCACCACCCAAGCCCGGCCCCGGATGGGTCGAGGCCCCAATATGGCTCAACCCGCGCACCTTGCCCGTGCCATTGGTCGAATGTGCGAAAGGTCGCCAGATGAAAAACTGATCTATGCTGCACGCCCCGCCATAGGGATCACCGCCGACAAGATTGCAATTCATCCGTTCCAGATCAGCCGGGGAATAGGCTTTCCGCGCCAGTTTAATCTTGTCGAAACATTTGATATGGCGCGACAAAATAACTTCAATCCTATCCGCAAACGCCTCCCGCGCACCGTCCCAATCCTGCGCTGCAATCTCACCGCCCGCATCGCCCTTGATCGCGCGCGGCGCATCGGGAATCTGCAACCACAAGATCGCTTTGCCCTCGGGGCAGCGGCTTGGGTCCAGTCGATGCGGTTGACCAACGCAGATCGTAGGCGTGGCAGGCAGCATCCCGCGCTCGGCCTCATTGGCGGATTTCGACACCGAATCCACGCCATCCGCCAGATGGATCAGCGCCACATCATCCAAGCCATCCGTTAACCATTCCGGGTGCCGATCCAGTGCATAATGCAACTGGAAGTTGCCACGGCCATGCCGGAACTGCCGCACCGCCGCCTGATCTTCGGGCAGGTTCACATCCAGCAATCGCCCGTAAAGCTGACCCGGCGCGACCGAGGCCAGCACCGAACCGCAAGCAATCGCCTCGCCCGCCGCCAGCCGCACCCCCGTCACCCTACCCGCGCGCGTGGTGATTTTCTCAACCTCCGCGCCGGTACGGATCACCCCGCCCTGCGCCTCAATCAACCGCCGAAACGCCACCGCGGCTTGCCCCGCGCCACCTTTGACAATCGGCGCACCGGCTGCCTGCAGCGCGAAAGCGATCACTTTGCCCATCTGCGCCGAGTAGGTCGACTCTGGCGTGAGCCCGCAATGCAGCACCCAAGGCGCCCACAACGCCTGCACCAGCGGGCTTTGGTAATGGCTCTGCAACCACCCCCGCGCAGGCGTCAGCGCACTGCCCATCCAAGCCGCAAGACCGCGCAAACTGCGCTTTCGCACCTGCCCGAACAGCAGTTTCGCCGTCGCCCAAGACCACAGATTGCCGCCCAAAAGCGCAAACAAAAATGGCGCATCGGCTGTAATGCCGCCGACATCCGCGGCGTGCTGATCACCATCACCTGCCGCCAAGGCATTGAAGGTACTCACGTTCTTCGCCGCATCCATAGTCAAAACCAATGAAGTGCCATCTGGCCGCAACACCGCCGTCGGATGCGGGCTGTGGCAATACTCAAAGCCATGCTGCGCCAGATGCGGCCCCAAAGTAGCACCGGCAGGCGAGGTCATGAACAGCACAAAGGTCGCCGCCATCACGTCATGCTGGAATCCCGGCAGGGTCACTTCCTCGGTGAAAAGACAGCCGCCGATCCGGGTTTCCCGCTCCAACACCAGCACGCGCGCGCCTTTCAGCGCCAGCATACTGGCCGCCACCAGCCCGTTGATGCCCGAGCCGATGATGATGTGGTCGAATTTCCCAAGATCGGCGGCCATTGGTTAACGCGCCACCAGCGCCAAAGCCCGGATCGGCGAGCCGGTGCCGTTCTCAATCTTCAAAGGTGCCGCAATCAGGATAGCACCCTTGGCAGGCAGACGGTCCAGATTGGCCAAGGACGCCAAGCCGTAGCAGTTGTTCTTGTGCAGCAGGTTATGCGCCGGAAACGGCGGCGTCATCCCCCCCGCCTGCCCCGCATCGGTGCCAATACACTGGCTGCCCCAACCGACAATTCCCTTAGAAATCAGATACTCAATGACTTCGGCGGTGGGCCCCGGCGTGTGTGGCCCAGTTTCATTGGCGTTCAGAAAAAGGTTTTCATCATGGCTGCGCTTGTCCCAATCCGACCGCAAAACCACCCATTCGCCCGCGCCAATCGCGCCATGCTTGGCCTCCCAAGCCTTCACATGCTCAATCGTCAGCAGGAAATCCGGGTCAGCATCACAGTCCGCCGCGAAGTCCAAAACGTTAACGGGGGCGACCAGCCGCTGCACCGGCAGCGTGTCGGTGTAACCATCGGCGTAGTCCTTCCCGGTGATCCAATGGTGCGGCGCGTCGAAATGCGTACCGGAATGTTCACCAACTTTCAGCCAGTTCCACGCCCAGAACGGGCCGTCGGCGTCATATTCCGAAATCCGGTGAATCTCGATCGCGGGCGTGTCCTTGGCGAAATCCGGCGGCAGTTTCAGCAGTGGGGTTTTCGGCCCCAAAACCCCGGTGCAATCGACCACTTCCACTCCGCCCGAGGCGAGCATTCCGGCCAGACCGGCCAACACATCAGCTGAACTCATCGCTATCTCCCTGATTGCGGCGGCTGCCCCGCCTTACGGAATAAGACTAGACAGAATTAAATGCATTTGCAAATATCCTTAAGTCAACCGGAGCGAAATATGCACCAAAGCTACGACGCGGTCTTCATCGGTGCGGGCCACAACAGCCTTGCCTCTGCCCTGCATCTGGCGGCTTCCGGCTGGAAAGTCGGCGTGTTTGAACAGGCTGCGGTGGCAGGCGGCGCGGTGAAATCTGGTGCCTATACCCTGCCGGGATTTCAGCATGACTGGGCAGCGATGAACCTGTCGCTGTTTGCCGGATCGCCATTTATGAAGACTTATGGCGCGGAATTGGCGCAACACGGGCTCGAATTTGCGCCTGTTTCCAATCCCTTCGCCTCTGTGTTCCCCGATGGCACATGGTGCGGCGTCTCTACCGATGCCACCGCCACCCGCGCCCGCATTGCAAAGCTATCGCAAGCGGATGCTGCCACTTGGGTGCGGCTGACGGAAGGTTTCGCCGCCGAGGCCCCGCATCTGTTTGGCCTTCTTGGCACGCGGATGAGATTACATGCGCTTGCATATTTCGTGTTCAAAACACTCCGCAGCAAGGGCCTTGGCGGCACGCTGGATATGACGCGTTTCCTGCTGCAATCGCCCCGTCAATGGCTGACGCAAACTTTCGAGTCGCCAAAGGTGCAAGCGATGCTCGGCGCGTGGGGCATGCATCTCGATTTCGCCCCCGACGTCGCGGGCGGCGCGCTGTTTCCCTATCTGGAGGGCATGGCGGGGCAGGCCTTTGGCATGGTTTTGGGCAAGGGTGGCTCGGATACCATCATCCGCGCGCTGGTTGCGGCGATCACCGCGCGCGGCGGGCAGATTGAAACCGAGCAAACCGTCACGCGCGTGCTGCATACCAATGGCAAAGCCAGCGGCATTGTGCTGGAAGATGGCCGTGAAATCACTGCCAGCCGCGCTGTGATCGCCAATGTTGCACCCCGCGCAATGCCGAAACTAACCGGCACAGCCAGCGATTTTGATGCCAAATTGACCACCTTTTCACATGCTCCCGGCACGATGATGCTGCATTTGGCTTTGTCCGACCTACCGGACTGGACAGCGGGTAACGAGTTGAAAGACTACGCTTATGTGCATCTTGCCCCCAGCCTTGATCAGATGGCGCGGACCTATCAGCAGGCCAAAGCGGGCCTGTTGCCCGATGAGCCGATAGTGGTTGTGGGCCAACCCACCAGCGTTGATCCCAGCCGCGCACCTGAGGGAAAACACACGCTTTGGTTGCAAATTCGCATGGCACCGGGCGACATCAAAGGTGACGCAAAGGGCGAAATCGGCGCTACCGACTGGACGCAAGCCGCCGAACCCTTTGCCCAACGCGCGCTGGATATTCTGGAACGCTACGCCCCCGGCACCCGCGCCAAAATCCTTGGCCAGCGCATCGTGCCGCCGACCGAACTCGAATCCGACAACCCCAATCTGGTCGGTGGTGATCAGATTTGCGGCAGCCATCACCTTGCGCAGAACTTCTTGTTCCGTCCCGTGCGCGGCTATGCGGACGGCTCCACCCCGATCCAAAACCTGTACCTGACCGGGGCCGCCGTTTGGCCCGGTGCAGGGCTGGGGGCAGGATCGGGCTATCTTCTTGCCCAAAAACTGACCGGAAAATAACTTCGGCTTCAACCATAACCACAGGGAATTGCTATGAAACTCAACCGTCGTGCGCTTTTACAACTCTCCGCTGCCAGTGTCTCACTTGCCGCCTTCAGCCTGCCGCTTCGCGCACAGGCCATCGAAGAACTGGTGATCGCCTACAACGTCAACCTGCCGGCCTGGGACCCGACCACCGGCCCTTCGGCAGTCAATCCGACGATTCAGGGCATCTATCAATCGGTGTTCGACCAATACATTCTGCAACAGCCCGATCTGAAACCCGCCCCCGGTATTCTGACCGAATGGGGCTGGAATGACGACAAAACCCAAGTCTGGATGACAGTGCGCGAGGGTGTGACCTGGCATGACGGCTCGGCCCTGACCGCCGAGGATGTGGCATGGAGCTTGGCGCGCGTCGCCGATCCCGCCACCGGCAGCCCGATCCAATTCGTCTGGGGCACGCTGAAAAACCACCGCGTTGAGGGCAACAAAGTCTTGGCCGATGTCGCGCAATTCGACCCCACCATCTTCAAATGGATGTATTTTCTGACCGGATACGTGCTGCCGAAAGCCTATTACGAAAAGGTCGGCGCCAAGGGTTTTGAAGCCGCCCCCATCGGTTCCGGCCCCTATATGGTGGAGAAATTTGAGCGCGACGCCTTCGTTCGCCTGAAAGCCAACGCCAGTTATTGGGGCGGCAAGCCCGAATTTGAAACCGTCACCATCAAATTCGTCACCGACGCCGCTGCCCGCGTGGCCGAGGTCGAATCCGGCAATTCCCATGTCACGCTGGAAGTCCCCTACGAGGAATACGACCGCCTGAAAGCCATGCTGACCGGAACCGCGATGCCGATTTCCGACATTGGGATGATTTTTCTGAATGATATCGACGTGATGCTTGACCCCAATGTGCGCAAGGCCGCAGCCCATGCCATCGACAAACAGACCATCATCGACCGTCTGCTCAAAGGCTATGGCGTGGCGATTGATACACTGGAAACCCCGCAATATGACGCCTATGACGCCAGCATCAGGGTGCCCTATGATCCTGATCTGGCGGTGAAATTGTTGGCCAACTCGGGTTATTCCATTGATAATCCAGTGAAATTCAAAATCCAGACCACCAAGGGTTTTAAGCCCAAAGACTACGAGATGATCCAAGCCATCGTCGGGTTGTGGCGCAAGGTTGGCATCGAAGCCGAAATTGAGATCTACGAAATCGCCAAACATTACGAACTCCGCGCCGCCGACCAACTCGCCCCCGCCGCTTTCTACAACTGGGGCAATTCGGTGGGCGATCCGACCACGTCGACGGGTTTTGCGATGTTCGGCCCCTCGCCCCATTCGGTGTGGGATGGCAAGGATCTGATCGACATGATCGGGCCTTTGTGGGGTGAAAAGGACGAGGCCAAGCGCATCGACGGCTGGAAAAAGGTCGATGCTTTCATCGCCGAAAACGCCTTGGTGATCCCGCTGTTGCAATATGTGCAGCCGATTCTGTCGGCGATGGGCGTAGTGGTGACGCCGCATGCCTCGGGTGCGTTGTTGCCCTATCTGATGAAGCGCGCGTAGCTGATTTCGCTTAACTTTGTTGCCAACGGCTGGGGGACTTCGCGTCCCCCAGTCCCCCTAGGCGATCGTTCTGCCCCGCAAAAAAGCAGTCGAAACCGTTTGATCCCAGCATCGCCCACCAAGGAAGCCCCCCGCCTATGCAATTCCTTCAATCGGTGCTTCTGCGATTATGCACCACCTTGATCACGCTGGCAGGCGTGGCGGTGATCGTGTTTTTCGTCATCCGCGTGGTGCCGGGCAACCCGATCGCCATGATGCTGCCGCCCGGCGCAACCGAGGCTGATGTCGCCCGGCTGACAGCGCTGTACGGGCTTGATAAATCCATCCCGCAGCAGTTTTTGATCTGGGTTTCCGGCGTAGTGCAGGGCAATTTCGGCACCTCGATCACCACCAAACAACCGGTTTTGCAACTGGTGCTCAGCCGCCTGCCCGCCACGCTAGAACTGTCAGTGATGGCGTTGATCATCGCCATTGTCATCGGCGGCTTCATGGCGCTGACGGGCACCCGTTTGCGCGGCAGCAAGACCGAAGCCGCGATTGATGTGACCAACGGTATGGCGCTGTCGATCCCGGATTTCCTCTGGGGGCTGATCCTGATCCTTGCCTTCGGCGTGTTGATCCCGATCTTCCACATCTCGGGCCGCATCACACCCTCACTCCCGCTGCCGTTCACCACGAATTTCTACCTGACCGAATCCCTGCTGCGCCTGCGCTTTGATCTTTGGCTGGATATCGCCGCCCATATGTTCATGCCGGCCCTTGCCCTTGCTGTTCCCCTCGCGGCCATCATCGGCCAACTTCTTAAACAATCCCTTAAGGAAACCATGCATCTGGATTACGTCACGCTTGCGCGCACCAAGGGTTATTCGGAAACCCATGTCATCCTGCGCGAGGCTTTGCCGAATGCCATTCTGCCGACCCTGACTTTGGTGGGCGTGCAGTTTACCTTCCTGATCGGCGGCACCGTGATCATCGAACGGCTGTTTTCCTACGAGGGCTTGGGCAATATGGCGATTGATGCGGTGATCAACCGCGACCTGCCACTGATCCAAGGCATCGTCATCCTGTTCGCGGTGATCTTCACCGGCGTTAACCTGTTGGTGGACCTGACTTATGCCGCTTTGAACCCAAGGTTGCGCCATGCTTGACGGACGCAGCGCGATCAGGCGCAAATTACCCATGCGGCTGGTCTTATCGGCCACTTGGCTGATCCTGCTGACGCTTGCCGCCGTGTTTGCGCCACTGATCGCGCCAAAAGACCCGCTCGCGCAAGACTTGTTCCTAGGTCAGTTGCCGCCGTTCTGGGTGCAGGGGCACGAGCCCGGCTATCTGCTCGGCACCGATTCCCTGGGCCGCGATGTGCTCAGCCGCATCCTTTATGGCGCGCGATTGGCGCTGACCGTGGCCCTGATCGCGGGCAGCATCACCTGCATCATCGGCGCCACCATGGGCCTGCTCGCCGGATTTCTGCGCGGTTGGGTCGATATCCTGATCAGCCGCGCGATTGATATCTGGATGGCCTTCCCCCCCGTGCTGTTCTCGATCCTGCTGATCGCCGTGCTTGGCCCCAGCTTGTCGTCAATCATCATCGCCATCGTGGTGATCGACTGGACCCGTTTTGCCCGCGTGATCCGGGCCGAGGCGATGAACCAAGGGGCGATGGATTACGTCGCCTCGGCGCAAGTCGCAGGCCGCACCCGGCTGTCGACCATGCTGACCGAAATTCTGCCCAACGTCCTGCCCACCATCGTCGTGCTTCTCACCCTAGAAATGGGGATTTCCATCATCGTCGAAGCCATCCTGTCTTTCGTTAACCTCTCCATCTCCACAGATGATCCGACTTGGGGCGGTATGATCGCCGAGGGTCGCGCCTCAATCCACCAAGCCTGGTGGGTGCTGGTGTTCCCATTGATCACGCTGTTCCTCACCGTTTTAAGCTTCTCGCAACTGGGCGAAGGCTTGAAAGACCGCTTCGATCCGGTGCTGCGATGAGCTATCTGTCGATCCGCAATCTGTCGGCCCATCTGAAAGGTCGGCCTGATCAAATCCTGCGCCGGGTGTCGCTGGAGGTCGCCGCTGGCGAGGTGCGCGGTCTGGTCGGCGAATCCGGTGCAGGCAAGTCTATGATCGGCAAAGCTATTCTGGGCACCTTGCCGCAATCGGTTGAGATCACGGGTGGCCAGATCATCCTCGACGGCACCGATCTGCTCACGCTGCCAGCTGCACAGCGCCGCAGTTTGATCGGGGCTACATGCGCGCTGATCCCGCAAGACCCGCTGACGGCGCTGAACCCCTCGCGCCGGATTGGCCCCCAGATCACCAACCGTCTGGTCGATATCCTGCATTGGAGCCGCGCTGATGCCGAAAAGCGCGCCCGTGACCTTTTGGCCGAGGTGCAAATCCCCGACCCCGAGCGGGTGATGCGCAGCTATCCGCACGAACTTTCCGGGGGTATGCGCCAGCGCATCCTGATCGCATCGGCCTTTGCAGCCGAACCAAAATTGATCATCGCGGATGAGCCGACCACGGCGCTGGATGTCACCGTGCAAAAGCAAATCCTGAAGCTGATCGCGGCGATGCAGGCCCGCCACGGCACGGCTTTGCTGTTTGTCACCCACGATCTGGGTGTGGTCTCCAAAGTCTGCCAAACCCTGTCGGTGCTTTATGCGGGCTATGTGCTGGAAGACAGCACGATCCCTGACTTTTTCCATGCCCCCAAACACTCCTATTCCCGCGCCCTGCTGGCAGCTACACCGAAATACACCGACCCCAACGGCAGTCTGACTCCGGTGTCCGATGCCGTGATCGCAGCCACCCGCGCCGAAGTCGAAGCGAGCGATCGGAGCGCGCATGTCTGAATCCTACGACGCAAAGCTTTACCAAATTGATAACTTGCGGCTGTCTTTGGCCGATATGACGCAAAAGCCGCTGATTGGGGCGGCCCCCCGGTTGGAAATTCTCAAGGGACTGACTTTCAGCATCCCAAAAGGCGAAATACTTGGCATCGTTGGCGGTTCAGGTTCCGGCAAATCCACCTTGGGCCGCGCCTTGCTGCGCCTGCTGGAGCCCTCGGGCGGCACAATAAAATTCGACGGCCAAGACATCACCCACCTCACCGAACGTGACTTACGCCCGCTGCGCCGCCGTTTTCAGATGATTTTCCAAGACCCGATGAGCAGCCTCAATCCGCGCCATCGTATCGGCCAAATCATCGCCGCCCCGCTGTCTTTGCACGGCCTGAGCAACCCGAAACTCCGCGCGCTGGAAGCGCTTGACCACGTCGGCCTGCCGCGCAGTTTCGCTTCCCGCTACCCGCATGAACTCTCGGGTGGTCAGCGCCAACGCATCGGCATCGCCCGCGCTATTGCTTTGAAACCCGAGTTCATTCTCGCCGACGAGATCGTCTCGGGCCTTGATGTATCCTCCCAAGCACAAATCCTCAACCTGCTGGAATCCTTGGTGAAAGATCTTGGTCTGACGCTGGCTTTCATCAGCCACGACCTGAGCGTGATCCGCCGCCTCTGTACCCGCATCATCGTGCTGCACCAAGGTCAGATCGTGGAAAACGCCGCCACCGCAGACCTCTTTGCCAATCCGCAAGCCGCCTATACCCGCGAATTGCTGGAGGCTATTCCGCTGCCCGATCCCAATCAAGTCTGGGTCTAATCCATTTCATCTTGGCAAAAATACTCTCGCCGGAGGCGCCTCGGGGGCGCCCAGCTCAGGTCTCAACTCTCAAACCGCGGCAAATCCACCACGCCTTTTTTCAGGATAAAGCAGCCATAGGGCCCCGGATCAGAAGTGCGAATGATGGCAAACGCGCGCCCGGCGGCTTCGTAAAACGCGAAGCGCTCCAAAGCCTGCATTGGCACGGCCCGGTCTTCGGCCCTGTCAATCACGCCCTGCACCAGACCGAACACTGGCATATCCCCATCGGGATCGCCCACCACCTGCATCCGCGCAACTGGCGCATTCACAAATGTGTCCAGCGGCATCAAGGTTAATATCGCGGCGATCCCGGTGGGAATATCACAGCCGACCATATCGACCACACGGCCATGCGTGGTTTTCGCGGCAATCGTCGCCGCCGGGTGGTTCACATCGCAAATCACCAGCGCGTCGCCGTGCCCCATCAGCATCAGCACATGCACCATTTCCGCCGACAGGTGCCGGTCAATCCCCTTCAGCATCTATTTGATCGCCCCCTACTTGATCGCACCGGCCGCCATGCCTTTGATGATATAGCGTTCCAGCACCACACCGATCACGATCAGCGGTAGGATCGCCGCCCAGGACAGTGCCGCCATCGACCACCATGAAATGCCTTGCGAGCCGGTTTGCGAGGCCACCATCACCGGCAAAGTGTTGGCATGGGTCGAGGTCAGCAGGGCCGCGAAGAAATACTCATTCCACGTCAGCACCAGCGACAGAATGAACGCCGCCACCATCCCCGGCAGCGCAATCGGCAGAATGATGGTGATGAACGCACCCCAGATCGACAAGCCATCGACCAAAGCCGCCTCCTCTAATTCAGTCGGAATCGAGGAAAACTGATCGCGCATGATCCAGATTACGATCGGCAATACCGATAAAGTATACAGCAAAATCAAGCCAATACGGGTATCGAGCAGCGCCAGCTCCTTATACAGCACCAGCATCGGCAAAGCCAAAACCACCGGCGGCAGGATCAGTTGCGACAGGAAGAAAAACGAAATGTCGCTGTTGCCCATCCAGAGGAATTTATAGTTGAACCGGCTCAGCCCATAAGCCGCCAGCGAGCCCAGCATCACCGCCAGAACCGAGGAAGTCACCGAAGTGATCGCCGAATTGGTGAAGCGCTTCATAAATTCGTCGCGCACCGTGCTGTCGGCGCCAATCGTATCGGGCGACAGGCCCAAAGACTTCCAGCCCAGCCATTTGGGCGTGAAATCCAGCCACGGGATCAGATTGCCCTTCATCACGTCAGGGGCCATTTTGAAGCTGGTGGTCAGCGTCCAATAGATTGGAAACAAACAGATAAAGGCCCACAGGATCAGCAGGCCATAGACGAAAAGTCGCCCCGTAAACCATTTCGGGCGAAAGCTGCGATCAGCGGCGGAATCCCTGAAAATCTGTCCGCTCATGTTGGCTTCACTCATGTTCTGGGCCTCGCAAACCGATCCGCAAGTTTCATCAAGATCGTCATCACAATGATGATCAGCACCAAATAGAACATTGCCAAAAGCGTGCCATAACCGACATTCGATCTATCCCGATACTCGCGGAAAATGAACGAAGTCACCGTGTCAGTCGCCCCGCCCGGCCCACCTGATGTCACAGCGATCACGATATCCGCCAGTTTCAGCTTGAAGATAATGCGGATCAAAATCGCGGTGATCGACACTGGCAGCATCATCGGGAAGGTTACTTCCCAAAACGCCCGCCAGCCGTTCGCGCCATCAACCTTGGCGGCCTCGTTCAATTCCTTCGGGATCGCCTGCAAACCCGCCAAAATCATGATCATCATAAACGGAATGAAGGTCCAGGCGTCCATCAGCATGATCGTGGCTTTCGCCACTCCCGGCGTGCCGAAGAATGAAGGCGTCTCCCATCCCAACGCCTTCGCCAGCCGCGCCACCGGGCCAAAGCGCGCCTCCAGCATCGACTTGCCGATCATCCAGCTGACCGCGACGGGTGACAGCATCAGAGGCAGCAGAAACGCCACCCGGAAGAACTTCCGCGCTTTGATTTCGGCGTTCAAGGCCAAAGCCAGCCCGAAGGCAATGGTATATTCCACAAGGATCGCAAGCACATACCAGACCATGTTCAGAAGCGCATTCCAGTAGAACGGGTCCGCCCACATCTGCCGCACATTGGTCAATCCGTTGAAATGTCGCCCGTTCGGGCTGGACAGGTTCCAATCCGAAAACGCGATCACCAAACCAAACAGCAGCGGGAAAACGGTTAATGAAATCACAAACAGCGCCGCAGGCAGCACGAACAAGGTGCGCTTGCCATGCTCGCCATGCAGCAAAACCTGCCCCCAGCTGAGACAAATCGCCCAGAGGATATAGGCATAGAGCGTTGGCCGCCAACTGGTCAGGCCAAAGTCATGCAGACCCTGCACCTGCATCAGTTGCGCCAAAGCCACCAGCGCCATCAGCAAAGCAGAGCCCCAGATGATCGCTGTGCCCAGCGCGCGGCGCTGATCCGAGATATTGTCATTGCTGACAACGTGTAAAAGATCGCCTGAACTGCTCAAAATCTCGCCCCGCTTGGGAAAAACAAGCTGCCCGTAAAGGCAGCCTGCTTCAATTTTGACAAGCCGCGATTGAGATCACGCCCAGCCGTTTCATTCTGCACCGTAATTCTAACTGACAGGTTAAGAGCCTCCGGCGGGGATATTTGAGCAGAGAGGATGACCTTGCTCTTTTCAAAATACTCCCGCCGGAGGCTTTTCCGGTCAACTCAACATCACATCCCAAGCGATGCCTTATACAGCTTGATCTGGCTGTCACGCCCGATCTGGTCGGTGATCTTCTCCCAAGCCGCCGCAATCGCATCGGCGGTTTCCTGAGCGGTCTTGTATTGGCCGGAATAGCCCTTGGCCAATTCATCCTCGGCGACCGAATAGTATTGGAAGATGCCGGGGATACGCGGTTCAATCGCGGCGTTGGGGTGGTTGTAGCTGTCAAGGTTGGACCCAAGGTAATCCTCGATGAACGCCTTGTCATAGCCTGCGGCCACCCATTCGTCATAGTTGAACTGGCTGTTCCGATACGGCTGGAAGCCCGAAGGATAAGCCGCCATCCACAAGGAAATATCCTTGCCACCCAGATGCGCCGCCGCCGACCAAGCCGCTTTACGCTTTTTCTCATCGGCTGAGACGCGGTTGGTCACATAGACGCCCCAGCCAAGGAAGGCCATGTTCGGGGATTCGTTATATGTCTCCTCCCAGGCCGAGGTTTTGGCGTTATAGACCTTGTCCGAGCCGCGGTTGATGCCAAAGCCCACCACATCACCGACCACCGATGTATCAGACGTGCGCGCGTTAGAGCCCACGTCGCCCCACCACATCAGGCTGGAGCCTGTGCCCGCCAAGAACTGCGAGAACGCCGTGGTGCCGGGATCGGCGTTGATCTGGTCTGCCGGATAGGCCCCCGGCGTGGCGATCAGATCCATCACGTCTTGAATGGCCTGCACCCAACCCGGATTGTTGACGCGCGGTTTCATCGTCTCGGGGTCAAACAGCCAAGCCGGATCGGACGGATGCTTCACATAAGCCGCCGCGCGGTTTTCCAGGAAGTAGAAGCCAAAGCCGCCCCAGCCTTTCAGCGGATCCAGATAGCCAATCGCAGGCTGCCCGGTCAGCGGATCGATCTTGCCAACGATCACCTTGGAATAGGCGTTGACCTCTTGCCAAGTCTTCGGCGGCTCTGCCATGCCCGAAATAGCGCCCTCACCGAAGTAATCGGTGCGATACGCAAACGTATGGCAATCGCCATCAATCGAGATGCGGTAGGTCTTGCCATCCCATGTGCCAACCGGGGCTTTGAGGTAGTTCACATAATCGTCCATGTCGATCTGGGTCTTCACCCAATCCGGCATCTCATCCAGCAAGCCTTTGGAGGCGGTATCACCCTCCAGCGGCGCGCCCATCGCGAGAATGTCGAAATCGACGGTCGCGGTGGCGATGCTTTGCTGCAAGCGCGGGTTATAATCGGCTTGAGCAAGGTCGATCCAGTTGATTTTGGCGCCAGTATAAGCCTCCCACCCCTTCAACAGACCGCGGAACAGGATGTTGTGCAAACCGTTGTTGTTGATGCCGAAGAACGACAGCTCAACCCCGGCGAACTCGCCCTCGGCCACGTTGGTCTTGGTGCTGTCGAGGCACATCTCGCCAACCTTCTGCCAATCCGCATCGGTGGGCGAGCCTTTGCCCACACCAGGAATTTGTAAAATCTGCGCCCGCACCGAGTCTTGTGCCATGGCGGGGCCGTAACCCATCACCTTCGGCATCACCGCGAGTGCGGTCAGCGCCGTCGCCCCCTGCAACATGCGACGGCGGCTGAGTGTGGCCTGAACTGCGGCCTGATAAAGTTCTACTTTCAAGACGTCTCCTCCCTTTTTGCCCTTGCGCGGTCAAAGACCGCCGAGCTGTTATCTGTCAAAACTTTGGAACCCCAACTCCTATGGAACCCCGGTGGCCCGTCCGGCACACCCTGCACGCAGGCCTCCCCTCCCACCGCAAATACCTTCCTTAGGGTTAGATTGGCCTGTGGCAATGCCGCTGTCAAGATTCTAACATGTTAGTATGATCAGCAGATAGACAGCGCCCCCCGGCATGACTATTCTTGCAGCAACAACGGGGGGGAACCACATGGCTGAAGTCACAATCCGCGATCTGCGCAAGGCTTATGGCGGGGTGCAGGTGATCAGCGGCCTGAACTTGGATATCAAAGACGGCGAGTTCGTGGTGCTGGTCGGCCCCTCGGGCTGCGGCAAATCCACGCTTTTGCGGATGCTGGCGGGGCTGGAGGAGATTTCGGCAGGCGATATCAGCATCGGCACCGCGCGCGTCAATAACCTGCCGCCGTCCGAGCGTGACATCGCCATGGTGTTTCAGAACTACGCCCTCTACCCGCATAAAACCGTCGCCGCCAACATGGGATTTGCGCTGAAAATGCGCGGCATGGAGGCCGGGGCGATTCGCAGCAAAGTCGAACGCGCCGCCGCAATCCTTGGTCTTACCCCCTATCTTGACCGCTTCCCGCGTGCCCTTTCGGGTGGTCAGCGCCAACGCGTCGCCATGGGCCGCGCCATCGTGCGCGACCCAAAAGTGTTCCTGTTTGATGAACCTTTGTCGAACCTCGACGCCAAACTGCGGGTGCAGATGCGCACCGAGATCAAAGAACTGCACCAGCGCCTGAAAACCACCACGGTCTATGTCACCCACGACCAGATCGAGGCGATGACCATGGCCGATAAAATCGTCGTCATGCAGGGTGGCCGGATTGAGCAGGTCGGCGCACCGTTAGAGCTTTACGACCGCCCGGCCAATATCTTCGTCGCCTCTTTCATCGGATCACCGTCGATGAACCTGATCGACGGTGTGGTGAAAGGCGGCATGGTCGATGTCGACGGCGCGCGCCTTGCGTTGCCGCCCGGATCGACCGCAACCGAGGGCCAACAGGTTGTCTACGGCGTGCGCCCGGAAACCCTCACCGCCAGCGCCGAAGGCTTGAAAGGCACCATCGCCGTGATCGAACCCACTGGTTCGGAAACCCATGTCGTCGTGCGCATTTCAGGCCGCGAAGTCACCGCCGTTTTCCGCGACCGGGTCAGCTTCCGCCCCGGCGAAAGCATCACCCTCGCCCCCGACGCCACCCAATCGCATATCTTCGACAAAGCCAGCGGGCAAAGGCTGACCTAAAATCGTCTGGCTTGACCCTTCGCGGAAATCCAGCACATTAGCGACAAATGGGAGGGCACTATGCTCAAAGGAATTGACCCGCGCTTGAACGCGGAAGTGCTGCATTGCTTGCGAGCAATGGGCCACGGCGATGTGCTAATTTTGGCCGATACCAACTTCCCGTCGGATTCGGTCGCCCGCGCCACGGTCACGGGCAAACTCTTGCGGATGGAAAACCTGACCTGCGCCGAAGCCGCGCAAGCGATCCTCTCAGTCTACCCGCTCGACACTTTCGTGGCCGATTTCGCAGGCCGCATGGAAGTCGTAGGTGCGCCCGGTGAAATCCCGCCCGTGCAGGCCGAGGTGCAGGCCGAAATCAACGCCGCCGAAGGGGCCAACCGTCCGATGATCTCGATCGAGCGTTTCGCCTTCTACGACATGGCGCGTGAAGCCTATGCCGTGATCCAAACCGGAGAGCGCCGCTTTTACGGCTGCTTCATGTTCCGTAAAGGCGTGATCCCGCCGGAGGATAAGTAACATGAGCACCGCCGCAAAACCCATTGTGATCCTTGGCATCTTCGTCGCCGACACCGCTTACCGCGCCACCCGTCAGCCCAAAATGGGCGAGACGATCCTGGGCAATTCCTTCGTCTTGGGGCCGGGCGGTAAGGGGTCGAACCAAGCTGTCGCCGCCGCCATGGCAGGCGGCAAAACCCATTTCATCACCCGTCTGGGCAATGATGCCTTCGCCGAAATCGCCCGCTCCACTTGGGCCAAAGCTGGGGTGATCCCCGAGGTCAAAATCGACGCCGAAAGCTACACAGGTGCGGCCTATATCTTCATCGAAGACGCCACCGGCAACAACGCCATCATCGTCTCACCCGGTGCCGCAGGCCGCGTCTCGGTGCAGGATGTTGAAGAAAAAGCCGAACTGATCCGCTCTGCCGCGATCTTCGTGACGCAACTGGAACAACCGATCCCCGCCGCCAAACGCGCGCTGGAAATCGCCCGCGCCGCAGGCGTGACGACGATCCTGAACCCCGCCCCCGCCGCCACCTTGGGCGACGATATCCTCGCGCTCTGCGATTATGTGACGCCAAATGAAACAGAAACCGAAGCCCTAACCGGTCTGCCCGTCACGACGATTTCCGAAGCGGAAATCGCGGCCGACGCTTTGCTGGGCCGCGGCGTCGGTGCCGTGGTGATGACCTTGGGTGACAAGGGCGCGCTTTACCGAGACAAGACACGCTCGGTCCACGTCCCGGTGATGTCCGCAGGCAAAGTCGTGGAAACCACCGGCGCAGGCGATGCCTTCAACGGTGGTTTTGCCGTGGCGCTGTCGGAAGGCCGCGACGTGGTGGAAGCGGTGCGTTTCGGCTGCGCTACAGCAGGGATTTCGGTCACCCGCCCCGGCACAGCCCCCTCGATGCCTTCACGCGCCGAGATCGACGCGCTGCTGGCGAAAAACGTCTGAGTGCCTCATTGAGGCCGGAGCCTCCGGCGGGAGTATTTCAAAAAGAGCAATGCAAAAAACCCATATTTGCTCTTTCCAAAATACTCCCCCCGGAGGGTTCATCACCTGCCAAGACCGATCCGATTTGAAATCCGCGCCCCGAAGCACAGGTTAACAAAGGGTGAAGAACCCCACTCCAAGCCATTGATTTTCCTAACATACACCTTCTGTCCACGCGTGGACATCACTCCATATTGGTATGCCGTGCCCGCATCGCATCAGATGCCTCGCCCTTCAAATCCAGCAGCCGCAGCACCATGATTTCAAACACCAGAAACATCGCGCCCTCAAACAGCGACCCCATCGGCAGCACCGAGTCTGCGTCCACGTCCCGCGCCCCCAGATCACTGGCCATCGTCTGCGCCGGAATATGCAAAACCTGATCCGCCAGCGCCAGCGACACCCCCGCAGCCTCCGCCGTCACCATCATCACCTTCGCGCCCGCGCCGCGTGCCACCGCCGCCAAAGCCGTGACGGTCGATAACTCCCCCGGCCCACAGGCGGCAAAAAACAAATCCCCCACCCCCAGCGGCGGGGCAGTCAGATCGCCCTGCATCGAAACCGAAATCCCAAGATGATACAGCCGCATCGCAAGTGCGCGCATCATCAACCCCTCACGCCCGCAGCCATACAGCATCACCCGGCGCGCGCCCAAAATCCGCGCGCAAGCCGCCTCCACCGCCGCCGCATCCATAAGGTCAGCCACCGCACCCAGTTCCGCGAGCGCCCGCTGCATCCGATCCTTCACGCACCGCCCCCCAATTCATGCGCAACATCGCGACTCTGGCTGTAGAGCCGCTTCCACAGCGGATATTGCCGCGCATAGACCGCCTCGGCCACCGGCTGCACCACCCGCGCCACCGGATTCCAAACGCTGATCTCGTCCGGCAGCACCCGCCCGACCGCCACCGCCGCCAGAAATGCGTCGCCATAGCTCGCGCCGATGGTGTTTTCCGCCACAATCTGCGGCACTGCGCCGATATCCGAGGTCGCCTGCATCCACACCGCGTTCTTCGTGCCACCGCCCACCGCCAGCACCCGCACAGGCTCGGTCCCCAATGCGCGGCAGACCTCCATCACATGCGCCGTGCCCGAGGCGATCCCCTCCAGAACCGCACGGAACAGATCGCCCCGGCTATGCGTCAGGTTCAGCCCAAAGAACGCCCCCACCGCCTGCGGATCATGGATCGGCGTGCGTTCCCCCGAGAAATACGGCAGGCACAGCAGCCCCTTCGCCCCCTTCGGGCTGTCAGCCGCCTCCCGCGCCAAAACCCCAAACGCGCCTTCGCCCAATTCGCGCGCAAATTGATCGCGGAACCAATGCGTGAGTGTCCCCGAAGTCGCCAGCCCCGCCATCGAGGCATGTTGACCGGGATAAAGCCAAGGCGCATACCACATTCGCGCATCACGCACCGGAAGCGCCGTAAGTTGGATCATGAAGATTGTCGAGCCATACATCATCATCATCTCGCCGGGATCTTTCACCCCCACCGAAACCGCCTCTGCCGCCGCATCAATCGTGCCAACCGTCACCGGAGTGCCCACCGCCAGCCCAGTCTCCTGCGCCGCTTGCGCCGTCACATGGCCCGCGATTTCCGTGCTCCAAGCCAGCCGAGGCAGACGGTCCAGCGGCAGGATATCGGCGGCCAGGTCGTCCGTCCAAGCCAGCTTATTCACATCATAGAGCGGCGAGAAATTCGCCGCCGTATAATGGTCGATCACATAGTCCCCGGTCAGCTTCCACGTCAGGTAAGGCGTGGCTGACAAGACCTTGGCTGTCAGTGCGTAAATCTCGGGGCGCTGCTGTTTCAACCACAAAATCTTCGGCCCCACCGATTGCGAAGTCAGCGCATTGCCGCAGCGCGCCATGATCAGATCAGCACCAATCCGTTCGGTCAGCTCGGTGATCTGCGCCGCCGCCCGCGTGTCCACGCCATACAGCACGCCGTTCATCAGCGGTTTGCCCGCAGCATTCACGGGCAGCATACAGGGGCCAATGGCCGAGCAGGCAACGGCTGCAATCTCCTCAGAGTTTACTTGAGAATCGCACAGCAAGGCCTTGGTAACATATACAAAATCACCCCACCAGTCTGTCTCGGCGCAATGCTCTGCCCAGCCCGGTTGTGGCACCAGCATCTTATGTGACCGTGTGGCTTGGGCGATGATGGCACCCGAGGCATCCACCAGCACGCCCTTGGTCTCGAACGTGCCAATATCGACGCCCAGAGTGTAACTCATCGTGGTTTCCGGCTGAGGTCAAAGCCCAGACCAATCTGCGACAAAGCTTGTTCCAACAAATCGACCATCCCCGAAAGATCAGCTATATCAATTACTTCCAGAGCGGAGTGACTGTAGCGCATCGGGAAGCCCACGTCCAAGCACGCAACCCCTTCTGTTCCCATGAACTGGATATAAGACAGATCGGTCAGTGCCCCGGTATGGGCGGAACGTTGCAGCGGCAGCCCGCGCGCCTCGGCAGCAGCCTCAAACAGCTTCACCAGTGCAGGATTCGGAATAACCCCGTTCAACGTGCCGCGTCCGTGAAAGGAATACAGCGAAATCCCCGGCCCGCCGCCTAATGTCACATCGCCACGATGGGTCATATCCGGCGTGTCGCAGGCCAGCAGCAGGTCAATCTGCAAGGCAATATCCGGCGCGCAGGACATGGCCGCAGGCAGCACGCCGCGCAGGTTGTATTCCTCTTGCACCGACCAGACCAGATGCACGGTTGGGCCAGTCTGCCGCCCCATCAGCCGCTGCGCCAGCTTAATCAGCGCCGCACAACCCGCCCGATCATCCACCGAAGTACCCGCCAACCGATCCCCGGCGAGATCTATCACGCGCGGGAGATAGACCACCGGGCAGCCAATTTTCACCCCAGCCGCCTCGGCCTCGGCACGGTTGGCAAACCCCGCATCGACGTAAAGCTCGGCATAGGGCACCACACGGTATTTCTCCTCCGGCGTGGTGGCGTGGTGGCTTTTGTTGGCGATCAGCCCCGGCAGATCACCCTGTTCGGTGCAGATCAGCACCGCCTGCGCCGCCAATGCCCGCTCGGGCACCCCGCCCAGCCGCTCCAGCCGGATCAGGCCCGAGTCTTCGACCTTGCGGATGACAAAGCCCAGCTGATCCATATGGGTGAACACCATCACCGAAGGGGCCGCCGGATCACCCGGCAAGGTCGCAATCAGATTGCCCAGACGGTCGCTGCGATGCGCAAGGCCCAAGCCGTCGAGATGCCGCGCGATGCAGCCCGCCACCCGTTCCTCATAGCCCGACAGGCCCGGTATCAGCATCAATTCGGTCAAAAGCGCGCGCATCACGCCCCCCGCACTGCGCGCACGCGGTCCATGAAATCGCGCGCCCGCGCGGGGTCAACCGCCGCCCAAGTATCGCCGCCCTGCTTCAAAGCCGAGCCGACGATACAGCCATCCGCCACCCGCAAAACTTCTACAACCGTGTCATGTTTCACCCCGGTATTCGCCAGCACGGGGGTGTTCGGCAGCACCCGCTTCACCGCCTCCAGATCCACCATCTTCGCGGCTTCCCCGGTGATCGCCCCCGACACCAGCACCGCATCGGGGATCGAGGAAAACACCGCCGAGCGTGCCCGATCCGGCAAAGACCGAGGATCAAGCGAGCCCGCGAACTCAGCAGAAACGTTATACAATTTCGCCACGCCACCCGCGCCGATCCGCTGACCATAGCGCAAGGCTGCGCCTGCATCCGGGGCCCAAACCCCCATGTCGCTGGCATAGGTGCCGGTGAAAATCTCGCGCACGAAAGCCGCCCCTGTCGCCGCCGCCAAGGCCATCGTCGCCATCGGGTCCCACAACACATTCACCCCAAACGGCACGGTGATCTGGCTGCGCAGCCGGCCAATCACATAGCCCATCGTCACCGTGCTGGCGGGGTCCACGCGCAACTCATAGGGCCGGTCGTTCTCATTGCCGAACATCACCGCATCAAAACCCGCCGCCTGTAGTGCCGCCAAATCCGCCAAAGCCCCGTCGATGATCCCCTCGACCCCAGCCTGCGGATCATGCAGCGGCGTCCCCGGCATCGCCCCCAAATGCACCATCGCAATCACCGGCTTCTTCGCCCTAAACACCTGCGCAAAGCGTGTCATAAAAACCCTCCCGTTTTGCAAAGGCTAGCGCGAAAGCCATTGGCCGGGAAGGCAGAACATACTAGCATGTCAGTGAAAGTTGAGGAGACGAAGATGCGGATCAGACACTGGGATCGCTTGGGAAATGGCGGCTTGGATTTCACCGAACTGGGCTTTGGCGCCGCCCCGATCGGCAACCTCTACCGCGCGATTTCCGAAGCCGATGCGCAAGCGGTGCTGAGCCGCGCCTGGGACGCAGGCGTGCGCTATTTCGACACCGCACCGCTTTATGGGCTGGGCCTTTCCGAGACCCGGCTGAACCATTTCCTGCGCGGCAAGCCCCGCGACGCATACATCCTCTCGACCAAAATCGGTCGCCATCTGCGCCCCTGCCCGCCTGATCAGCGCGACGGCGTCGGTAAATGGTTCGAGGTGCCCGCCCGGCGCGAGGTCTACGATTACAGCTATGACGGCGTGATGCGCGCGCTGGAATCTTCCCTCGAACGCACGGGGCTGGACCGCATCGACATCCTCTACGCCCATGATCTCGACGTCGCCAACCACCGCTCGCAGTCCGGCTTAGATGCCAAACTGTCCGAGTTCATGTCCGGTGGCTACCGCGCTTTGAACGAATTGCGCGACCAAGGCGTGATCAAGGCCTTCGGTGCCGGAGTGAACGAATGGCAGCCCTGCCAATGGCTGCTGGAGCGTGGCGATTTCGACCTGTTCCTGCTGGCAGGCCGCTACACCCTGCTGGAGCAAGCGCCGCTGACCAGCTTCCTGCCGCTTGCCGAAAAACGCGGCACAGGTATCGTCATTGGCGGCCCCTACAATTCCGGCATCCTCGCCACCGGGCCGAAACCCGGCGCATTCTACAACTACGACCCCGCCCCAGACCACATCGTCGCCCGCGTCACCGCCCTGCAAACCGCCTGTGCAGCCCATGGCGTCCGCCTCGTCGATGCCGCGTTCCAGTTCCCTTTGCGCCATCCGGCGGTGGTCTCCATGATTCCCGGCGGTCAGGGCGTGACCGAGATGGACAGCAACGTGACCGCCGCGCAGACCGAGATACCGCCCGAACTTTGGGCCGATCTGAAAGCCCAAGGCCTGCTGCACCCAGATGCACCAACCTGAGAAAGCCACATAGAATTCGCGCCAAGGCGTGGTGCTTGTTGCCGCCAAACTTCTTCCCAGCTGGAAGAGGTTTGTGGTTTTCGATCAATTTCATGTTGTTTTCCACAACATGTTGTGTGGAAACATGGCGTTTGGGGCGGTACGAGGTGATTTATGGATTAAACAACTCCGGGTGGCTGCGTTCCAGCGGCTCCAGATAGGTCACCAATTTGCGCAAATGCAGCCGCATCGCCGCCCGAGCTGCCACCGGATCACGCGCCTCCAGACTTGCCAGAATCGCGCGATGCTCGTCCAAAGTCGCCTGCACCCGGCCATCGACCGGCAGCACCAACCGCCGCGCCCGCTCGACATGCACCCAAGCGGTTTCCGCCACCGCCGACAGCTTGCGATAACCGGTAAAACTGCGGATCAACTCGTGCATCTCGCCGTCCAGCTGGTAAAATCCCGGAAAATCGCCATCCGCCAGCAGTGCCGCCTGCACGGTGATATTGCGCCGCAGCGTCACCAACTGATCGTCGCTGATGCTGCCCGCGACCATCTCAATCGCCTGCAACTCAATCGCCTCGCGCAGAAACGCGCCTTCGCTAATTTCGGCCATCGAGAATCGCGCCACATAGGTGCCGGCTTGCGGCACCACATCCACCAGCCCCTCGCCCGCCAGCCGCGCCACCGCATCCGACACCGGGCTGCGCGAGACGCCCAATTCGGCACAAATCTCGGGCTTGCGCAGGATTTCACCGGGCCGGTAGGCCAGCGACAAGATCGCCTGCCGCAGCGTCTGGTACACCTTCGCGCCCAGCGACCCCGCGAACGCCTCAAGCGGTTGTAGGCGGGGATTATCCGCGATCGGGTCTTGTGGGAAGGCATCACCGGACTGTAACATGCTAACATGTTAGCCGAGCCGCGCCTCGGGATCAAGCAAAGGCGACAGCAAAATGTTACAAAGCAATCAAAGTGTGATACGGTTGAATCCAGCCGATAATCTGGTGATCGCCTTGGTCGATCTGCCTGCAGGGGCGCAACCGGGCGGTCTGGAGATTGCCACCACCCAACCGATTCCCCGTGGCCACAAGATCGCAACCCGGCCGATTGCTGCGGGCGAACAGGTGATCCGCTACGGCCAGATCATCGGTCAGGCCTTGGTCAATATCCCCCCCGGCGCGCATATCCACAGCCACAATCTCGGCATGGGACCGCACACCGACGACTACGCCATAGGCTCGGAAAGCCATGCCTTGCCCGCTTTGCCGCCGCGTGAATTCTTGGGCTACCACCGCGCCGACGGCCAGGTCGGCACCCGCAACTACATCGGCATACTGACAAGCGTGAACTGCTCGGGTTCCGTCGCCCGCTTCATCGCCGAGGCTGCCGAGAAAGACCCGGTGCTGTCGACGATGCCCAATATTGATGGCTTTGTGGCGATCGTGCACAACACTGGCTGCGGCATGTCGGGTGTGAATGAGGGTTACGACACCCTGATGCGCACCCTGAAAGGCTACGCCCGCAACGCCAATTTCGGCGGGATTTTGCTGGTCGGTCTGGGCTGCGAAGTCATGCAGGTGCCCGATCTGGTCGGCCAAGGTCGGTTGCGCCCGGATGGAAATTTCCGCTACATGACGATCCAGCAAACCGGCGGCACCCGGGCGACGATTGCCGCTGGCCTGAAGGTTCTGCACGAGATGGCCGAGGTGGCCTCGCACACTGCCCGCGCGCCCGCGCCTGTCTCCAAGCTGATGATCGGGCTGCAATGCGGCGGCTCGGATGGATATTCCGGCATCACCGCCAATCCGGCACTTGGACATATGTCCGATTTGCTGGTGCAGATGGGTGGCACCACGATCCTGTCGGAAACCCCCGAAATATACGGTGCAGAGCACCTGCTCACACGCCGCGCGGTGTCGAAAGAAGTCGGCGACAAACTGCTGGAGCGCATCCAGTGGTGGGAAGACTACACCGCCCGCAACGGCGGCGAGATGGACAACAACCCATCGCCCGGCAACAAAAAGGGTGGGTTGACGACGATCCTCGAAAAATCCCTCGGGGCGGTCGCGAAGGGCGGCACCGCCCCCTTGGTCGGCGTCTACAAATTCGCCGAACCGATCACCACCCCCGGCTTCACCTATATGGACAGCCCCGGCTACGACCCCTGCTCCGTCACCGGCCAAATCGCCTCGGGGGCGACGATGATCATCTTCACCACCGGACGCGGATCAGTCTCGGGCTACAAACCCAGCCCGTGCATTAAGCTGGCCACCAACAGCGAAATGTATGCCCGGATGGCCGAAGACATGGACATCAACTGCGGCGACATCCTCACTAACGGTGTGAGCATCGCCGCGAAAGGTGCTGAAATACTTGAGAAAGTTATCGCCGTCGCTTCCGGTGCACGCACCTTCTCGGAAGAGCTCGGCTTCGGCGGTGCCGAGTTTGTGCCCTGGCAAATTGGTGCGGTGATGTAAGCATCCAACCCAGCCTAAGCCGCAAATGCCGGAAGCCTCCGGCGGGAGTATTTCAAAAAGAGCAAATCCCTTCGGGGCTTTCATCTTGGCTCAAATATCCCCGCCGGAGGCATCCAACCTCTCAACCCGCCGACCCGATCAAAGCCGAAATCTCCGCCACAGCCGTCTCAACCAAATCCACCCGCCCACGCGATTCCACATTCAGCCGCAGCAACGGCTCGGTATTCGACGCGCGTAAATTGAACCGCCAATCGCCAAACTCGAGCGACAGCCCGTCTATATCCTGCCGCCCGACCGCCTGTGGCGCATAAAACGCTTCGATCCGCGCCACCGTGACCTTGGCATGCTTGACCCGAAAGTTGATCTCGCCCGAAGACGGAAACGCCGCCCGCCGCGCCGCCAGCAGATCGGCCAAGGAAAGCCGCGTCCGCCCCATCAATTCCGCCACCAACAGCCACGGGATCATGCCGGAGTCGCAGGCCATGAAATCGCGGAAATAATGATGCGCTGACATCTCGCCGCCGTAAATCGCCCCGGTATCGCGCAACGCCTGCTTCAAAAACGCATGGCCCGTGGGGGCCGCCACTGTCCGCCCGCCCGCCTTTGCCACCACATCCTGCGTGTTCCAGATCACCCGTGGATCATGCACAATCACAGCCCCCGGCTCTTTCGCCAGAAACACCTCCGCCAACAGCCCGACCAGATATTCCCCGGCCACAAAATCACCGCTCGCATCGAACAAGAAACAACGGTCGAAATCGCCATCCCAAGCCACGCCCATATCCGCGCCAGTCGCCAGCACCGCCGCCGCCGTCACTGGTTGGTTCTCTGGCAGCAATGGGTTGGGGATGCCATTCGGAAAACTGCCATCCGGCTGATGATGCATCCGCACGAACTCCAGCGGAGCCCCCGCCGCAGCCAAAGCCTCGGCAATCGCGTCAAAGGTCGGCCCCGCCGCGCCATTGCCCGCATTCACCACGATCTTCAAAGGTCGCAGCGCAGCCACATCGACAAACGACAGCACCCGCGCGACAAACCCCGCCCGCACCGCCGACGCATCCACCACCGAGCCGCCCGCCTGATCCGCAGCAAACGCCCCGCTCTCCGCCAAAGCCTTGATCCGCGCCAGCCCCGTGCCTGCATCCAACGGAGCCGACCCCCGCCGCACCATCTTCATACCATTGTAATCCATCGGATTATGCGAGGCCGTCACCTCGATGCCGCCATCGGCATCCAGCGCCGTGGTGGCAAAATACATCTCCTCGGTGCCGCACAGCCCAAGGTCCATCACCTCGACACCCGCCGCAACCAGCCCCTCGGCCACCGCCTGCGCCAGTTCCGCCGAGGATGCCCGGCAATCCTGCCCCAACACCACCCGCTTGGCCGTCAAGCCTTCGGCAAACGCCCGCCCGATGCGCCGTGCAATATCGGCGTTCAGCTCAACCCCCAGTTTGCCGCGAATATCATAGGCCTTGAAGCAGGTATAACTTGTCATCTCTCACGCCATCCCCAGAAAATCTCGCGCCACAATAGGCAGCCTGCGGCAAAGGTCCAGCAGCCAAAGCCTTTCCAAACCGCCCCCCCCGCCCTATAAGGCCGCAACCCTGACACCGGAGCCGCCGATGCGCACAGCCGAGATCACCCGCAACACCAACGAGACCAAGATCGCCGTCGCCATCAACCTTGACGGCAGCGGTCGCAGCGACATCAGCACAGGCGTTGGCTTCTTCGACCACATGCTCGATCAACTCGCCCGCCATTCGCTGATCGACCTCACCGTACAGGCGCAGGGCGATCTGCACATCGACGATCACCACACGGTTGAGGATACCGGCATCGCGCTTGGCCAAGCCCTGACCCGCGCCTTGGGCGACAAAAAAGGCATCCGCCGCTACGGCCATTTCCGGCTGGCGATGGATGATACCCAAATAGCCACTGCGCTAGACCTCTCCGCGCGCCCCTACTTGGTCTGGAATGTCGCCTTCACCGCCGCCAAAATCGGTACGTTCGACACCGAACTGGTGCGCGAATTCTTCCAGGCGCTGGCCACGCATGGCGGCATCACCCTGCATGTCGATCTGATCCACGGCATCAACAGCCACCACATCGCCGAGGCCGCCTTCAAATCTGTCGCCCGCGCCCTGCGCGAAGCGGTAGAGCCCGACCCCCGCATGGCGGGCGTGCTGCCCTCCACCAAAGGCGCGCTCTAACCCAATCTTTTCCGCCCCTTAGGTCATCCTCTCTGGTCAAATATCCCCGCCGGAGGCATCCCACGCCCCAGCCGCGCGATAGGTAAAAATATGCTCACCGTCCTCGTAGACTACGATTCCGGCAACCTGCATTCGGCTGAAAAAGCCTTCCAGCGCATGGCCGTCGAGGCAGACGCAGGCGAAGTTCTGGTCTCCTCCCGCCCCGAGGATGTCGCTCGCGCAGACCGCATCGTGCTGCCCGGCGACGGCGCTTTCCCGTCCTGCCGCCGTGCTTTGGGTACTTACGGCGGGCTGTTTGAGGCCATTGAAGAAGCCGTCACTGCCCGCGCTCGCCCTTTCCTTGGCATTTGTGTCGGCATGCAGATGATGGCGACATGGGGCCGCGAATACGAAGACACCAAGGGCTTTGCATGGATTCCCGGCGAAGTGGTGAAAATTACCCCCGCCGACCCCAGCTTGAAAGTTCCCCATATGGGCTGGAACGACCTCATAATCGACCACCCGCACCCTGTGCTCGCAGGCCTCAAAACCGGCGACCACGCCTATTTCGTCCACTCCTACCATTTCCGCGTCGAAAATCCCTCCGAGCGCTTCGCCCATGTCGATTACGCGGGCGACATCACCGCGATCATTGGCCGCGACACCATGCTCGGCATGCAGTTCCACCCCGAGAAATCCCAAGCCACTGGCCTGCGCCTGATTGCCAATTTCCTGCGCTGGAAGCCTTAGATGCAGGCCCTGCTCGACCAGATCGCGTCAGAGATGGCCACGGCCACCGATCGCGGTAAGGTCGCCAATTACATCCCGGAACTGGCGAAAATCGACCCGCAGCACTTCGGCATCGCGGTCGCCCTGCCCTCTGGCGAGACCCTCACCGCGGGCGATGCGGAAACCCCGTTCTCGATCCAGTCGATCTCGAAAGTCTTCACCCTCGCCATCGCCTTGGGTCGCTTGGGCGATCAAATCTGGGCCCGTGTTGGCCGCGAACCCTCTGGCCTTGCGTTCAACTCAATCCTGCAGCTGGAACAAGAAAATGGCATCCCGCGCAATCCCTTCGTCAACGCGGGTGCCATCGCCGTCACCGATGCCATCCTGCAAGGCCGCCAACCGCGCGAAGTATTGGCCGAACTCTTGCGCTTCATCCAAGCCGCCGCCGAGGACGACACGGTCACCATCAACCAGGCCGTTGCAAAATCCGAACAAGCCACCGCCCACCGCAATATCGCTTTGGCCGAATTCATGGCCGCAATGGGCAACCTGCGCAACCCAACCGCCCTCGCCATCGGCACCTATGTCCACCAATGCGCCGTAGAGATGACCGCCGCCCAACTTGCCCGCGCGGGCCGCTTCCTGCTCGGCGCCCCCGGCTGCCCGCGCCTGGTCTCGCTCGCCCGCATCCGCCGCATCAACGCGCTGATGATGACCTGCGGCCACTACGACGCCTCGGGTGAATTTGCTTACCGTGTAGGGCTGCCCGGTAAATCCGGCGTCGGCGGTGGCATCCTCGCCATCGCTCCCGGCAAGGCTTCGATCGCGGTATGGTCCCCCGGCCTGAACGAGTATGGCAATTCCAAACTCGGCTCCATCGCCGTGGAAAAACTCGCACGCGGCATGGGCTGGTCGGTGTTCGGGTAGATCGCAAACCGCCCAAGCAATTTCATCTGTTCTTAAATATCCCCGCCGGAGGCTCCTGCATGCCAACCAGCGCAATCGTTAAAAATCTCTAAACTCGCCAAGATAACATCTTGATATTGTTCAATAAGACATACGGTCCCAACTCGGGATCCTACCGCGCCGCCTTCTCAACAATCCCCGACACCCCCTCGCGCCGCTCCAACTCTGCAACCACATCCTCCAGCGAGACATCCCGCGACGCCAACATCACCAGCAAATGGTAAATCACATCCGCCGCCTCCGAGGTCAGTTTGACCCGATCCCCCTTCACCGCCTCAATGATCGCCTCAATTGCTTCCTCACCGAATTTCTCCGCACATTTCTCCGGGCCGCGGGCCAGCAATTTCGCCGTCCAAGAACTCTCTGGGGGGGCGGCCTTCCGGGCAGCGATGGTGGCTTCGAGACGGCCGAGCGGGGCAAGCGGATCTGTCACGGGTTTTCCTTTGCGGCGGCCAGTTGGGCTTGCAATACGGTGATGAATTTAGCTTGCTGAGCAGCATCGGCAAAAGCATTGGCTGGAACGGGCTCGTATTCATACGGGTTCAGCAAGATCATTGCCGAGCCTTGCGGTCCTTCCATCACATCAAAAATATTCCGCCATGGATAGTGCGAACGGCTGTTTGGTCCAGTGACGGTCACACCTTCTGACTCTGTCTTCAAATTCCTCAGACCTGAGCGGTGAGCTGAATTTGCAAGATTTTTGTATCCAATGCGTTGACCAGCCACATTCGCTGATAGAAATATAGCCAAACCCAAAACAAAAACTGATGCTGTAAGTGCGAGGATTAGGGGCCGTTCTTCACAGCTTGAGCCAGCAGAAAGTATCACGGACAGAAAAATGAGCGCTGTTGACACTGGTGCCGCGATACGCAGCCACCATGCAACACTGCGCTTGCGCAATACGGCATTGGCCGCCGCATATGGAAAGGTGTTCTGCTTATAGCTAAGCGTGGCAAACAGATTGCTCATGCCAACCTCATCGGGATACCCGCCGCCGCCATATAGTGCTTGGCCTCGCCAATACTGAACTCGCCAAAGTGGAAGATCGAAGCCGCCAGCACCGCCGAGGCACCGCCCTTGGTGACGCCCTCCACCAGATGCTCCAACGTGCCCACCCCTCCGCTCGCGATCACCGGCACCGAGACCGCATCCGACACAGCGCGCGTCAGGCCCAGATTAAACCCCGCCCGCGTGCCGTCGCGGTCCATCGAGGTCAGCAAAATCTCGCCAGCCCCCTTAGCAACCACCAGCCGCGCAAATTCCACCGCATCAATCCCAGTGGCTTTCCGCCCGCCATGGGTGAAAATCTCCCACTTCCCCGGCGAGACGGTCTTGGCATCAATCGCCACCACGATGCACTGGCTGCCAAACCGATCCGCCGCCTCAGCCACCACGTCCGGGTTCGCCACCGCTGCCGAGTTGAACGAAACCTTATCCGCCCCCGCCAAAAGCAAAGCCCGCACGTCTTCATGCGTGCGCACCCCGCCGCCCACTGTCAGCGGCATGAAGCAAGCCTCAGCCGTCCGCGTCACCAGATCAAACATCGTGCCGCGATTTTCATGGGTGGCGTGGATATCGAGGAAACACAGCTCGTCCGCCCCCGCCGCATCATAGGCGCGCGCGGCCTCGACCGGATCTCCCGCATCGCGCAGACCGACAAAGTTCACACCCTTGACCACACGGCCATCGGCGACATCAAGGCAGGGGATCAGGCGGGTTTTCAGCATTTTGGAACCTTAGCGCGGCGGCTGTTCTGTGGAAAGGGGGCGTTCCCGCCCCCTCGGCTTCGCCTCACCCCCTGAGGATATTTGAGCAGAGAGGATGACCTAAAGCTTTAGGGCTTTCAGCGCCGCACCCAGATCAATCGCGCCATCATAGAGCGCCCGGCCCGAGATTGCCCCGGCAATGACGCCAGTATCGCGCAGCGCGATCAGGTCTTCCATGCGGGAAACTCCGCCCGAGGCGATCACCGGAATGGTCACAGCCCGCGCCAAAGCCTCGGTCGCCTCAATGTTCGGGCCCTGCATCGCGCCATCGCGGTCGATGTCGGTGTAGATGATTGCAGCGACGCCTGCGTCTTCAAAGCTGCGGGCAAGGTCGGTGACTTTCACCGTGGTTTCCACCGCCCAGCCCTTGGTCGCCACGAAGCCTTTGCGGGCATCAATCCCCACCGCCACCTGACCGGGGAAGGCCTTTGCCGCCTCACGCACCAGCGCAGGATTTTCCACGGCCACCGTGCCGAGGATTACGCGCGCCAGCCCCTTTTCCAGCCACATCGCAATCGTCGCCATGTCGCGGATGCCGCCACCGAGCTGCGCTGGAACCTTCACCGCCGCCAAGATCGCCTCAACCGCCGCGGCATTGACCGGAGCCCCGGCAAACGCGCCGTTCAGATCGACCAGATGCAGCCACGCGCAGCCCGCGTCCTGAAACTTCAAAGCCTGAGCCGCCGGATCATCGCCGAACACCGTGGCCGCTGACATCTCACCGCGCAGCAAGCGCACGCATTGGCCGTCTTTCAGATCAATCGCCGGGTATAGGATCATCGCCGCCTCCATCGTTACCGCAGGCTTTAGGGTGCTGCGCCGCGATTGCCAAGGCCCGCGCGACCCGACGTCAGTGTTGATTTGCCCGAGATTGCGCGCAAACCTGTGCAAGACCTTGAGGGAGGAAACCATGCTGAAGAAACTGATACTCGCCGCCACGCTCGCCTTTGCCGCAAGCGCTGCCTTCGCCGACCCGGTGGAGGGGATTTGGAAGACCAAGCCCGATGACAACGGCAATTTCGGCTATGTGCAGATCAAGCCCTGTGGCGCTGCCTTCTGCGGCACGCTGATCAAGGCGTTTGATTCTGCAGGCAAAGAGAAAGCCAGCGAGAACATCGGCAAAAAGATCGTCTGGGATATGGTCGCCTATCCGGACGGGCTTTACGACGATGGCCAGATCTGGTCGCCGGACCGCGACAAGACCTATAACTCGGACATGACGCTGTCAGGCAACAAGCTGGCGGTGCGTGGTTGCGTGTTCGGGATTTGCCGCGATGGTGGCACCTGGAGCCGGGTGAAATAGCATAAACCGGGTCGCCTTTGTCGGGCGGCCCGGTTTATCTGGCGGCCAGTAGAGGAGCCGCTGATGTCTGTGAAAGATTGGAACCGTTTGGCGATCCTGTCCCTGCTGTGGGGCGGGTCGTTTTTCTTTGTGGCGGTGGCATTACAGGGCCTGCCGACGCTAAGCGTGGTTTGGGGCCGGGTTGGGCTGGGGGCTGCGTTTTTGGCGCTGGCGTTGTGGATCAGTGGCACGGCGTTTCCGCGCGGGCGTGCCGTGTGGCGCGCGCTGGCGGTGATGGGGCTCTTGAACAATGCGGTGCCCTTCACCCTTTTCGTGCTGGCGCAGGGCCGGATTTCTGGCGGCATGGCCTCGATCCTGAACGCGACAACGCCTTTGTGGGGCGTGCTGCTGGCGCATCTGTTGACCGAGGAAAAGATCACCGTGCCGAAGGCGGCTGGCTTGGCCTGTGGCTTTGCGGGCGTGGTGGTGATGATGGGCGGGGCAGCTTTGGGGGATATCTGGGCCAGCCTTGCCTGCTTGGGGGCCGCGTTTTCTTATGGGCTTGCAGGGATCTGGGGGCGGCAGTTTCGAAGTTTGGGAGTGCCGCCGCTGGCAACGGCTTTCGGGCAGGTGACCTCGGCTGCGGTGCTGTTGCTGCCGATTTGGCTGCTGGTGGATCAACCTTGGAGCTTGGCCGCGCCGGGTCTGCCTGTGGTGGGGGCGGTGCTGGCGATTGCGGCGTTTTCAACTGCACTGGCCTATCTGATCTATTTCCGGCTGCTGGCATCCGCCGGGCCCAGCAATCTGCTGCTGGTGACATTTTTGGTGCCGGTCTCGGCCTGTCTGCTGGGGGCGGTGTTTCTGGGGGATGCGATCTTTGCGCGGCAGTTGGCGGGGTTTGGGTTGATCGCGGCGGGATTGGTGGCACTGGATGGACGGGTTTTGAAATGGCTTTGATGGGTGGTCGGGAAGCCGGAGATCAGGACTGGCAGGATGTGCTGGGCAAGGTCGCGCGGGCGGGGGTTTATGGGGTGGCGAGCACCGGGATTTATTGTGATTTCGGCTGCCCCTCGCGCCCGCCGTTGCGGAACAATATGCGGGTTTTTGCAGCCGCAGAACAAGCCGAGGCGGGTGGCTATCGGCGGTGCAAGCGCTGTGTGCTTCGGGGTGTCCACGCGTGGAAAGGGGCTGCGCCCTCATAACATCAACAGGTTACGGATGGCGCGTTTACCGCTTGTTAAGACTTGCGCGCGGTGCCGAGGCGGGGAATTTCTATAGCCGGGCAGCGGTTCATGATCGCCACCACACCACGGGCTTCGGCGCGTTTGGCGGCCTCGGGGTCTGTGACGCCAAGCTGCATCCAGACGGCTTTCAGGTTCGGGAAGGCCGCCAAAGCCTGATCGACCACAGCACCCGCTTCCTCTGAACGTCGAAAGATATCCACCATATCGACGCCGCCTTCGATCTCGGAGAGGCTGGCGCGCACCACTTCACCCAAGGCAATCTGCCCCGCCTGCCCCGGATTGACCGGGATCACCCGATAGCCCTGCTGTGCGAGAAAACGTGCCACGCCATGACTGGGGCGGTCGGGGTTCGGCGACCAGCCAACGACGGCGATGCTCTGCACATTTGTCAGGATGTCACGGATTTCGGTATCGGTGCTGTGCAGCATTGCAGGCTCCAGATAAAAAGACGTCCGGGCCACAGGACATACCCGTGGGCCGGACGTCAAGGTGTGGAACGAGGGACAGTAAACAGGCACCGCGAGAGTTCCGACCCGCGTAACCATTATATGGATATCACAGCGGCGAATTTAAGGCCCGGTCGCGTAATTGTGATGATGCAGTTGCGGCGAAGCCTTGGGGGCTAGCCCCCAAACCCCCAGAGTATTTTCGCCAAGATGAAACCAAATTTTAGATAAAGATTAGCGCGTCGCTGCGGCGTAGAGGCCCACCGCTGCTGCGTTCGAGACGTTGAGGCTGCCAAATTCTCCCACGAATGGGATACGGGCAATCATATCGCAGGTTTCGCGGGTTTTTTCGCGCAAGCCGGGACCTTCAGCACCCAAGACCAAAGCGACCGGGCGCTTGCCGACAGAGGCCATCGCCTCGGAAAGTTCTACCGTACCGTCGCCATCAAGGCCGATCATGGTGTAGCCCATGGCTTTCAGCTCCAGCATCGCCTCGGCGAGATTGGCGACTTTGAGGTAAGGCTGACGCTCCAAAGCGCCGCTGGCAGTTTTGGCCAGAGCGCCAGTCTCAGGCGCGGAATGGTGGCGGGGGGCTATGACAGCCCGCGCGCCGAACACCTCGGCCGAGCGCAGGATGGCGCCGACGTTATGCGGGTCGGTGACGCGGTCCAGCAGCACGATCAGCGGCTCCCCTGCCCCCGAAATCGCCACATCGGCCAATTTGCCCCAGTTCAGCGCCTTGACCTCAAGTGCCGCGCCTTGGTGCACCGAACCTTCGTCAATCGGCACCGAAAAGCTGCGCGGATCCGAGAGTTCAGGTTCCATTTTGGCGACGGCCACGGCCTCCTCCAGCTTGTCGAGGGCGTTTTTGGTGACAACCAGACGGATCTTCTCACGGTTCGGGTTCATCAGCGCATCGCGGACCGCGTGCAGGCCAAACAGCCAGACGGTTTCGCGCGCCTCGGCCCGGCGGTTGCGTTCTTTATCCACCACCCAAGTTGGTTTTTTTTCACCCGACATCGCGTTTTAGCCCCTGTTCATCCAGGCGCGACAATGCGGGCTGCGGGGTTTGGGCGCAAGGCGAAAGCTTTTGAAATCCAGCCTGCCGCCGCCGAACTGCTCTTGACGCCCCCGGTGGGCTTCGGTAATCACCGCCGCAGTGGGCGATATGCTGCAAGGTGCGGCAGCGGACTGTAACTCCGCCGAGGCGACTCATGCTTGGTTCGATTCCAAGATCGCCCACCAAATAAAATCAATGATTTACGGCAGATTTGAGAAAATCAGCCAGCCGCCGTGGCTGAAAGTGCTGCGCATTTCGCTGCACAATCTGCTCCTCACATAGCCATGATTGCTTACTGGTTTCGGTGCATTTCTTGGTTATGACAATCAAGAAAAGCTTCAAGATATATCAGTGCGTGCAACGTGTTCCGCGCCGATACCAGCCGGTAGAGGAAGCCGCCCACCCCAAATTGACCCCGCCGCGCGCAACCAAGTCTGGGATTACATCAAACCCCGTCCGGCGGGTTGGCCCGAGGCGGACTTCACCGTCGGCAACCCGCCCTTCATTTGCGCCAAATATGCGTGACGATCTTGGCGACGGCTATACCGAGTCGAACGGCAAGGCTTTCCCCAAGGTGCCCGACAGCGCTGATTTCGTCATCTTCTGGTGGAAGACAGCCGCCCTTGCCACAAGGGCAGGCAAGACCCGCCGCTTTGGCTTCATCACCATCAATTCGCTGCGTCAAACCTTCAACCGGCAAGTGTTAGCGGCACATCTGTCCGATCCAAAAACTCCGCTAACTCTGGCTTTCGTTAGCGCTGATCATCCTTGGGTCGATGCAGGCGACGGCGCTGCCGTGCGCATCGCCATGATCGCCGCCACCCCCGGAACCGCTCCGGGGCGATTGTTCACCGTGACGGATGAAGGAAGGGCAAAGATGAGAACGAGGGTCGCGCCATCGAACTCTCCGGCGAAATCGGTGAGATATTCGGGGATTTGCGGATCGGAGCCGATGTTGCCGCCGCCAGGCCGCTAAAAGCCAACGATGATATCGCTTCGCCGGGCGTCAAGCTACATGGCGTAGGATTCATCGTCACACCAGCAGAAGCGCAAGGGCTTGGGCTTGGCTCTGTGCCGGGGCTTGAGGCCCACATTCTCGCCTACCGCAATGGACGCGACCTCACGTCCACTTCTCGCGCCGTAATGGTAGTTGATCTGTTCGGGCTTGCCGAGAGGGAAGTCCGAGAACGCTTTCCCGAAGTTTATCAGTTCTTGGCCGACCGCGTTAAGCCCGAGCGTGATGCCAAGGCGAGTTCTTCGCCTGACAGCGCACAGTATGCGTGAATGTGGTGGCTTCACGGAAAGCCCAGACCCATTTTGCGGCCCGCCCTAAAAAACTTCCTCGCTATATCGTCACTCCAGTCACGCTAAATACCGCTTCTTTGTTTTTCTGAAAGCGCGATCTTGACGGACGACGCACTAGAACGTGTCTCGTTTAATCGGTTCTGTATCCTGCCGCTTTGAAGAAGTTGTAGCATTCTTCGTCGGTGAACAGATCGTAGACGTTACCGACCGCCTGCCAAAGCTGATCGTAGGTTCGGGCTGTTGATTTTCACCCAGAACTGAGCCGGTTAGGCGCATAATTTTCACTGAGAACTGAGCCATGTGAACCTACCCCCAAAGCGGAGAGCAGTGGGGGCAACGGAGTGATCCACATGGGAC